>NZ_JCBANH010000065.1:0-35180 GCF_059760925.1 Achromobacter sp. 1011791174 | reverse complement strand
GCCCAGGTGGCGGAATTGGTAGACGCGCATGGTTCAGGTCCATGTGCCGCAAGGTGTGGAGGTTCGAGTCCTCTCCTGGGCACCAATTACTACATCACGAATTACCTGCGTGATGCGCCAAAAAACCCCGCATGTGAAAACATGTGGGGTTTTTTCTTTGCCGCGGCCGAAACCGCATCCGATTCAGCCCCCCCTGACATCAGCCCCTGGCTTTCTGCCCTGAGCAACGACCGCCGGCCTCGCATCCCGCTTTTATCCCTTCCCCGCGCACCAGCGCAGATAATCGTCCCGCGTCCACGCCAGCGCCACGCCGACGCGCCGCGCATCGGGCCGGATGCCCGGCTTGTGCACGGCCAGCGTCAGCGCGCCCAGCGCGGGCCAGGTCTGGAACGACAGCGCCGCCAGGTCCGCCACCAGGGTTTCGAGCAGCCGGGTATGCGGCCTGCCGGCAAGAAACGCCGCCACGCGCGCGCAGAAACCGTCGTAGTCGATCCAGACGCCGTCCTCGTCGGGCTCGCCCAGGCAGCCGAGCCGCGCGTCGATCACGATGGGCTGGGGCGCCAGATGCTCATGCGGATAGAGGCCGATCCGGGCCGCCACGGTGTAGCCGTCGACGAACACGGTCCAGCCGCGCGCCCAGGCCCGCGCATCCGCGTCGTCCAGCACGTCACGCGGCGCGTCTCGCAACGAGTTCATGCGAGCAAGGGCGCCGCGGCGTCGAGCAGGATGCGACAGAAATAGTCGGCGAAGCTGCGGCGCACGACCAGATCCATGCGCTCGTCGCCCGTGGGTGCGAGCACGATCGCCGTCTTGAAAAAATGGCTCTGCGCGCATTGCCCGGTCTTGAACACGCGCGGGTGCAGGTCCAGCGGGCAGCCACGGGCCAGCGCCTCGCGCGCCTGCGCGCCGCTGATTTCCAGCACCGTGTAGCCGCTGCCCACGTCCACCGCCGCCGCGTCGGCGCCGGCCAGGGCCGAGGACAGGCGCGCATGCAGCCCGCCGGCCGGCGCCGGCTCGACCGAACGCAGCAGCCATTCGTCCGGCCCCAGCCATAGCGCGTCGTAACGTTCGCCGCGCGCCACGGTATTGGGTTCGGCTGGCAGGCGCAGGCCCGCCACGGCGGCGACGGCCTCGACGAAGGCAGCGTCGGAGGGCTCGCCCCTGACGTTCACCAGATCGAGAAACGCGCGTTCGCGCAACGCGAATCGGGTTGACGCCCCTTCTTGCGCCCGCAGCAGATCCGCCACGCCGACGAGCGGCGACTCCAGCATCAGGCCCCCCGCGCCGCCGCGCGCCGTGCCGGCGGCCGCCACCATATCCGTTTCACTCCGCATGCTGTCGCTCCCCTTGGGCATCGTAGAAAACCGGGCTGGCGATGACGGCGATCGCGCCGCGACCATCGGCCAGCGACACTTCGACGCGTTCGCCCATCCGGTCCAGGCCGCCCCGCACCAGCGCCAGCGCGATCGAACGGCGCAGGATGGGACTGTAGTAGCTGGACGTCACATGTCCGATCATGGGCGTGGGCTCGCCCGGCGTCACGCGCAGATCGCGTTCGACGATCTGCGCCCCTTCGGGCAGCACGCGCAGCGCGTCCTCGGTCAGGAGGCCCACGAACTGCTTGCGCCCCGGCTTGGCCGTATCCGAGCGCGCCAGCGAGCGCTTGCCCAGGCAATCCTTGGTCTTGGCCACCAGCCCGCCCATGCCCAGGTCCTGCGGCGTGACCGAGCCGTCGGTGTCCTGCCCGACGATGATGTAGCCCTTCTCCGCGCGCAGCACGTGCATGGTCTCGGTGCCGTAGGGCGTGATGCCGAATTCCTCGCCCGCCGCCATCAGGGCCTCCCAGACCGCGCGGCCGGCATTCGCGGGCACGTTCACCTCGTAGGCGCGCTCGCCGGAAAAGCTGATCCGCATCACGCGCGCCGGAACGCCGGCGGCCAGGCCGTCCCGATAGCTCATGAAGGGAAACGCCTCGTTCGAGAAATCGATGTCGCCGCAGACCTTGCGCAGCACCGCGCGGCTTTTCGGACCGGCGACCGCGAAGGTGGCCCAATGATCGGTCACCGAGGCCAGCCGGACTTTCAGCTGCGGCCATTCGGTCTGCAGCCAGCGCTCCATCCAGGACAGCACGCGCGCCGCGCCGCCCGTGGTGGTGGTCATCATGAAGTGATGCTCGCCCAGCCTTGTCGTGACGCCATCGTCGAACACCATGCCGTTCTCGTCCAGCATCAGCCCGTAGCGGCATTTGCCGATCTCGAGCTTGCCCCAGGGATTGGTGTACATCCAGTTCAGCAAGGCCACCGCGTCCGGTCCCTGGATATCGATCTTGCCCAGCGTGGAGGCATCCAGGATGCCGACGCCGTTGCGCACCGCCAGGCATTCGCGGCGCACGGCGGCGTGCAGGTCCTCGCCCCGCCGCGGGTAGTACCAGGGCCGCTTCCAGTTGCCCACGTCCTCGAACAGCGCGCCGCGCCCGGCGTGCCACTCATGCAGGCAGGTCTTGCGCACCGGATCGAGGAACTCGCCCAGCTCGCGTCCGGCGAAGGCGCCGAACGAGACCGGCGTGTAGTTCGGCCGGTAGGTGGTGGTGCCAGTCTCGGGGATGGACTTGCCCAGGGCCTGCGCCAGGATGGCCATGCCGTTGATGTTGCCGAGCTTGCCCTGATCCGTGCCGAAGCCCATCGCCGTATAGCGCTTGACATGCTCGACGGATTCGAAGCCTTCGCGCGCGGCCAGCAGGATGTCGGACGCCGCCACGTCGTTCTGGAAGTCGACGAACTGCTTGGGGCCGCGCGCGGCCGCGTCCGGACCGCCCGCCAGCCACAGCGGCATCAGCGCGTCCTCGGCGGTGGACGCCGCCCGGGGAACGGGCAGCGCCGTCGAGACGGAGAAGCCGGCGGCGCTGGCGGCTTCGGCGCCAGCGCGGGTTGCCTGCGCCAGCGCGAGACACAGGTCGAACTCGCCGGCCGCCGCCCCCACGCTGGCCTCGGCCTGCACGCTTTTGCCGGGCACGAAGCAGGCCTTGCGCTCCAGCCACTGCGGCTTGCCGCCGGATTGCGCGTGCAGGTGCAGCACCGGGCTCAGGCCGCCCGACATCGCCAGCAGATCGCATGGCAAGGTCGCGACGCGCCCGCCGGACTGGCCCTTGGCATACGCGTGCACGTCGACGGACGCGACCCGCCGCTTGCCGTGCGCGGCCATCACGACGGCGCCGGCCATCACGGTCACGCCAAGGCGCCGGGCGGCGTCCGGCAGGATGCCGTCGACCGGGGCGCGGGCATCCACCACGACGACCCGGGCGCCGCAATCGGCCAGATCGATGGCCGCCTGATAGGCGCGGTCGTTATTGGTGAACAGCACCGCGTCGCGCCCAGGCAGCACGCCATAACGATGGATATAGGCCGACACGGCCGAGGCCAGCATCACGCCAGGCAGGTCGTTGTTGCCGAACACCAGCGGACGTTCGTGCGCGCCGGTCGCCAGGATCACCCGGCCGGCGCGGATCTTCCACAGCAGCTCGCGCGAACCCGCGCGCATCCGCACCGGCAGATGATCGGTCAGCCGCTGGGCGACGGTCACCAGGTTGTGGTCCTGGTAGCCGAAGGCCGTGCTGCGCGTCAGGATCCGGACATCGGATCGCTGGCGCAGGCCCGCCTCGACGCGCCCGGCCCAGCGCAATGCCGGCTCGCCGTCGATCTCGGCCGGGCAGGACAACAGGCTGCCGCCCAGCTCGCGCTGTTCGTCCACCAGGATCACGCGCGCGCCGGTCGCGGCTGCCGCGTCGGCGGCCGCCAATCCCGCCGGTCCGCCGCCCACCACCAACACATCGCAATGGGCGTAGCGTTTGTCGTAGCGCTCGGCATCGCGGGCATCCGGCGCGCTGCCCAGGCCGGCGGCCGCGCGGATCCTGGCCTCGTAACGGGGCCACAGGCGGCGCGGCCACATGAAGGTCTTGTAATAGAAGCCGGCGGGCAGGAAGCGCGCCAGCCGCTGGTTGATGGCCAGGCGGTCGCGCTCCAGCGACGGTTCCGCATTCACGCTGGACGCCGCCAGGCCCTGGTACAGCTCGATCTCGGTGGCGCGCGCATTCGGCACGCTGTATGGCCCGGCTTCGAGCTGCACAACGGCGTTGGGTTCCTCCACCCCCGCCGCGACGATGCCGCGCGGGCGGTGGTACTTGAAGCTGCGGGCGACGAAACGCAGGCCATTGGCCAACAGCGCCGAGGCCAGCGTGTCGCCCGGGTAGCCCTGGTACGCCACGCCGTTGAACGTGAAATGCAGGGGCTGGGAACGGTCGATGCGCCCCCCTGCCTCCATTCGGTCGACCTGTTTCATTGCGCGCCTCCCTGCCCGGCGGCATCAGCCCCAGCGGCATCGGCCCCGGCGGCGGACGCGCCCGGGGCGAAGGTCTCATAACCCAGGATCTGGTAGCTGACGGTATCGCGCAGCACCTTGAACCAGCGGCGGCAACCCTGCGCGTGCACCCACTGCTCGCGATGCGGACCACGGGGATTCCTGCGCATGAACAGGTAGTCGCCCCATTCACGGTCGGTGAGTTGTTCGGGATGCAGCGGGCGCGCGATGTCGGCCTCGCCGCCGCAGGAGAATTCGGACTCCGCGCGCGGGCCGCAGTAAGGACATTCGATCAGCAGCATGCAGCTCTCCAGGCAGGGTTCAGTGCGCGACGGCGGCGGCGCCGTGCTCGTCGATCAGGTGGCCGGTATAGAAGCGGTCCAGCGAGAACGGCGCGTTCAGCGGATGGGGCGCGTCGCGCGCGATGGTGTGGGCGTACACCCAGCCCGATCCCGGCGTGGCCTTGAAGCCGCCCGTGCCCCAGCCACAGTTGAAGTACAGCCCCTGGACCGGGGTCTTGCTGATGATGGGGCAGGCGTCCGGCGACACGTCGACGATGCCGCCCCACTGGCGGTTCATGCGCACGCGCGAGAAGGCGGGGAACATTTCCACGATCGCGCCCAGCGTGCCCTCGATGATCTGGAAGCTGCCGCGCTGCCCGAAGCCGGTGTACTGGTCGATGCCCGCGCCGATGACCAGATCGCCCTTGTCCGACTGGCTGATGTAGGCATGGACGGCGTTGGACATGATCACGGAGTTGAGCACCGGCTTGAGCGGCTCGGATACCAGCGCCTGCAACGGATGGCTTTCCAGTGGCAGGCGCACGCCGGCCATGTCGGCGAGCGTGGTGGTGTTGCCGGCGGCCACCACGGCGACCTTGGCGGCCTTGATGTAGCCCTGCGTGGTCTCGACGCCGACCACCGCCCCGCCCTCGCGGCGGATGCCGGTCACCTGGCAGTTCTGGATGATGTGGACGCCGGCGCGGTCGGCGCCGCGCGCGTAGCCCCAGGCCACCGCGTCATGCCGGGCCACGCCCGCGCGCCGCTGGATCGACGCGCCCAGCACCGGGTAGCGGCTGTCCAGGTTGATGGCGGGTTCGATTTCCTGGACCTGGGCGGGCGTGAGGAACTCGGCGTCGATGCCGTTGAGCCGGTTGGCGTTCACGCGCCGCTGGGTGTCGCGCACGTCCTGCAGGGTGTGCGCCAGGTTCATCACGCCGCGCTGGCTGAACATCACGTTGTAGTTCAGGTCCTGCGACAGCCCTTCCCACAGCTTCATCGCCTTTTCATAGAGCGCGGCCGATTCGTCCCACAGGTAATTGGAACGCACGATGGTGGTGTTGCGGGCCGTGTTGCCGCCCCCGATCCAGCCCTTTTCCAGCACGGCCACGTTGGTGATGCCGTGCTCCTTGGCCAGGTAATAGGCGGTGGCCAGGCCATGGCCGCCGCCGCCGACGATGACCACGTCGTAGGCGGCGCGCGGCGCCGGACTCTTCCACTGGCGCTGCCAGTTCTGGTGATAGGACAGCCCGTTGCGCAACAGGCTGAAAATGGAATAACGGCTCATGTCCCGGACTCCCTCAGCATTCGACGACGTTCACGGCCAGGCCGCCGCGCGACGTCTCCTTGTATTTGGTCTTCATGTCGGCTCCCGTCTCTCGCATGGTCTTGATGACGGCGTCCAGCGGCACGTAGTGCTGGCCGTCGCCCTTGAGCGCCATGCGCGAGGCGTTGATGGCCTTGATCGCGCCCATGGCGTTGCGCTCGATGCAGGGAATCTGCACGCGTCCGCCGACCGGGTCGCAGGTCATGCCCAGGTTGTGCTCCATGCCGATCTCGGCCGCGTTCTCGACCTGCTCGGGCGTGCCGCCCATCACCGCCGCCAGCGCCGCCGCGGCCATGGAGCAGGCCACCCCGACCTCGCCCTGGCAGCCGACCTCGGCGCCCGAGATCGACGCGGTTTCCTTGTAGATGGCGCCGATGGCGGCGGCGGTCAGCAGGAAATCGACGATGCCGTCGTCATTCGCGCCCGGCACGAAGCGCGCGTAGTAATGCAGCACCGCCGGGATCACGCCGGCCGCGCCGTTGGTCGGCGCGGTGACCACGCGGCCGCCGGCGGCGTTCTCTTCGTTGACGGCCATGGCGTACAGGTTGACCCAATCCAGCATGGCGAGCGGATCGCGCAGCGATTCCTCGGACCGGGCGCGCAGCTGGCGGCGCAGCTCGGGCGCGCGGCGCTTGACGCGCAAGGGGCCGGGCAGCTCGCCCTCCATGCGGCAGCCGCGCTCGACGCAGGCGCTCATGGCCGACCAGATGTCCAGCAGGCCGGCGCGCACCGCCGACGGCGTGCGCCGCGCGCACTCGTTGCGCAGCACCACCTGGGCGATGGACAGCCCGCTTGCGCGGCAGGCGCCCAACAGGTCGGCGCCGGTGCGAAACGGATGCGGCAGGCCGGCGGGCGCAACGGCGTCGTCCCCCTTTCCACCCTGGCCATCGACCACGAAGCCGCCGCCGATCGAGTAATAGATGCCCTCCGCCAGCGGTCCGCCCTGCCCGTCGACGGCCAGGAACCGCATGCCATTGGAATGCGCGCCGGCCTGGACCGCGCCCAGCAGGCGGCGGAAATAGAACAGATGCGCCTTTTCCTCGAAATCGATGACGTGGGTCCCGGCGAGCGCCAGGCACAGCCCCTGGCGGATCCGCGCCAGGCGCGGCTCGACCTCGTCCGGGTCGATGCGGTCGGGCAGGCAGCCTTCCAGGCCCAGCATCACGGCCTTGTCGGTCCCGTGCCCCTTGCCGGTCGCGCCCAGCGAGCCGTACAGCTCGACCCGCACGCCGCGCACGGCGGCCAGCGCGCCCGTCCGCGCCAGGCGCGCGGCGAAACGGCTGGCGGCGATCATCGGACCCACCGTGTGCGAGCTGGAGGGTCCGATGCCGATCTTGAACAGGTCGAAGGCGCTGACGTTCATCTGGCGATTCCTGCGTCCACGGGGTGCGGACGGCGTTGGACGCCAGTACATCAAAGGGCGCAAGCGGCAGATAGAACAAATGCGGCATCGCGCAGGGATCGGCCCGCCAGCGCTCGCCGCATCGGCAAGGGCTCGGGGCCGCCGCGAGTGGCCCGTGCCGGCCGACTGCCGGCCAGCATCGGAGCCCAGCCCTTGCCGGCGCTGACCTGCCCTAGTAAAACTGCGAGCGGTTGGGAAACAGCTCCGCGTAATCGGCCCCATCAGCCGGAGCCGCGCCCGCCGCCTGCGTGGCCGCTTCCTGCCGGCCGCCCGCGCGATAGACGCCCGGCGGCACGCCGTAGGCCTGGCGGAATTCGCGCCCCATGTGGGACGCATCCGAGAACCCGCAGGCCGACGCGATGGCGGCGACGGTCTTGCCGGATTGCCGCAGCATCCAGGCGGCCACGCCCAGGCGCATCGCGCGCGCGTAGGCCTGGGGCGACTTGCCGGTGTCTTCCTTGAACAGGCGCTCAAGCTGCCGCACCGACATGTCGAGTTTCTTCGCCAACGCTTCCACCGTCAGCGCCTGACTCAGGTGCTGCTCCATGAGCAGGATGGCGCGCCTGACCTTGGGATGGCTGGACGGCGCGGCCCCGGGCAGATGCGGCTGCGGCTGCGGCGCGTTGTAGCGCCCGGGTTCGTCGACCTGCAGGATGCGCAGCGCCTTCTGCACGGCGGCCGGCGGGACGTGGCGCGCCAGGATCGCCGCCCCCACGTCAATCGAAGCGCGACCGCCCGAGCAGGTGATGCGGCGGCGGTCCTCGACGTAGAGCCGGTCGGCCACCAGCAGATTGGCGTCGGCCTGCGGGAATTGCTCCAGGAAGTCCCAGTAGTGAAACCAGCTGACGCAGACCCGGTGCCCGTCCAGCACGCCGGCGCGCATCAGCGCGAAGGCGCCGGTGCACACCCCCACCAGCGTCGTGCGCGAGCCGCCCGCCGCGCGGATGAAATCCAGCGTCGCCTTGCTGATTTCGGGCGTCGCGCGCAACAGTCCGCCCACCACGACCAGATAGTCGTAGGCATCGGGACGGCCGAACAGGCTCCAGGGCGCGATCTGCACGCCGCAGCTCGCCCGCACCGGTTGCGGGTTCTCTCCCAGTATTTCCCAGGAGCAGCGGCGCGGGCGGCTGTTGTCGCCCTCGTCGCTCGCCAGGCGCAGCACGTCCACCAGCCCCGAAAAGGCCGTCAAGGTGAAGTCCGGCAGCAGGATGATGCCGAAGCGGACGGGCGCGCCGTCCTGCGCGTCGGGAGCGTTCATGGCGTGGCGGGAATCCCTTGTACGGTGCGGCAGCGTGCGTGGCGGCTCGATGGCGCCGCCGAGCCATTATTCCAGAGATGCGGCGCCAGGGGCAGTTCGCGGCTGGCGCGAATATGCCGTCGCCGAGGCGGTTCCGTTCTAGTCGCGCGCCGGGCCGCGATGCTGTACTGCGTCCAGTCCGCCGCATCGCGCGACGACAGCGCGCGCGGCCACTTTCCCCTCACTTCCCAGCAAGGAACGGTCCCATGTTCTCGACCCGCATGAACATAGAAGATTTCGATCCGGCGCTGTGGGCGGCGATGCGCGCCGAAACCCGCCGCCAGGAAGACCACATCGAACTGATCGCCTCCGAGAACTACGCCAGCCCGCGCGTGCTGCAGGCGCAGGGATCGGCATTGACGAACAAGTATGCGGAAGGCTATCCCGGCAAGCGCTACTACGGCGGCTGCGAGCATGTGGACGAGGTGGAGCGGCTGGCCATCGAGCGCGCCTGCGCGTTGTTCGGCGCCGACTGGGCCAACGTGCAGCCGCATTCCGGCTCGCAGGCCAACGCGGCGGTCTACCAGGCCCTGCTGACGCCCGGCGACACGGTGGCGGGCATGAGCCTGGCGCATGGCGGCCACCTGACGCACGGGGCCAAGGTGAATTTCTCGGGCAAGCTCTACCAGGCCGTGCAGTACGGCGTCGACGCCGAGGGCCTGATCGACTATGACGCGCTGTTCCGGCTGGCGCAGGAGCATCGCCCGCGCATGCTGGTGGCCGGTTTTTCCGCCTATTCGCGCCACCTGGATTTCCCCCGGCTGCGCGCGATCGCCGACAGCGTCGGCGCCTGGCTGTTCGTCGACATCGCGCACGTGGCCGGCCTGGTCGCGGCCGGGCTGTATCCCAATCCGGTGCCTTACGCGGACATCGTCACCACCACCACGCACAAGACGCTCCGGGGTCCGCGCGGCGGTCTCATCATGGGCCGCGCCAATCCGGATATCGAAAAGAAGATCGCCTCGATGGTGTTCCCCGGCATCCAGGGCGGCCCGCTGATGCACGTGATCGCGGCCAAGGCGGTGGCGTTCAAGGAGGCGCAGCAGGCGGATTTCGCCGGCTACCAGCGTCAGGTGCTGGCGAACGCGCGCGCCATGGCCGCCACCTTCCAGGACCGGGGCTACAAGATCGTGTCCGGCGGCACCGACAACCACCTGCTGCTGGTGGACCTGACGGGCAAGTCCCTGACCGGTAAGGACGCCGACGCGGCCCTGGGCCAGGCCGGCATCACCGTGAACAAGAACGCCGTCCCGAACGACCCCCAGCCGCCCTTCGTCACCAGCGGCATCCGTATCGGCACGCCAGCCGTGACCTCGCGCGGCTTCGGCGAGGCCGAAGTCCGCGACGTGGCGGACTGGATCTGCGACGTGCTCGACGATCATCAGAATCCCGCCATCATCGCCACGGTCGCGGATGAAGTGCAGGCGCTGTGCCGCCGCTACCCCGTGTACGGCGCGCCCGCCCAGGACGCCGCCTGAGTCGCCAGCCAGAGGACCTCCGCCATGCACGCCCAGGACGCCCATACCCCTACGCCCCACCCGTTCTGCCTGACCCTGACCTGCCCCAGCGAACCAGGACAGGTCGCCGCCGTGGTCGGGTTCCTGGACCGGCGCGGCGGCTATGTCGATGAACTGGCGGTCTTCGACGACAAGAGCAAGCAGCGCTTCTTCCTGCGCTGCATCTTTCACGGCGTGGCGGCGCAGCCGCTGGAACTGGATGCCTTGAAGCGCGATTTCGCCGACATCGCGGCGCGCTTCGACATGTCCTGGCAGGTGTACGACCTGACGCGGCGGCCCAAGGTGATCATCATGGTGTCCAGGCTGGACCACTGCCTGGCGGACCTGCTGTTCCGCTGGCGCATGGACGAGCTGCGCATGGACATCGCCGCCATCGTGTCCAACCACCCCGACCTGCTCCCCCTGGCGCGGGAACACGCGATCGCCTTCCACCACCTGCCCGTCACGCCGCAGACCAAGCCCGAACAGGAGGCCCGGCTGCTGCGGCTGGTGGAGGACAGCGGCGCGGACCTGGTGGTGCTGGCGCGCTACATGCAGGTGCTGTCGCCCGACGCCACGGCGCGGCTGGCGGGCCGGGCCATCAACATCCACCATTCGTTCCTGCCCGGCTTCAAGGGCGCGCGCCCCTATCACCAGGCCTTCGAACGCGGCGTCAAACTGATCGGGGCCACCGCGCACTTCGTGACCGGGGATCTGGACGAAGGCCCCATCATCGAACAGATGGTGGACCGCGTGGACCACAGCTACGACCCCGCGCAGTTGCTCGCCGCAGGACGCGACATGGAATGCGTGGCGCTGGCGCGGGCCGTGCGGCTGTATCTCGAACGCCGCGTCTTCATCAACGACAACCGGACGGTGGTGCTGTAGCCGCCGGCAGGCCGGGCAGTCGCCGCCGGCCCCGGGGTTGGCGCGACTACCCGGGATGACGCCCGCGCGCATGGATCGGTCCCGCGCGGCCGCCTCGCTCACATGGGCCGGACGTCGAACACGCAGGCGTGTTCCGGTCCATGCTCGCCGGCGCACACAGCCTCATGGCAACGGGCGCGCAGCGTGGAGCCCGCATCGAGCGACACCCAATCCATGGCGCCGGCGAACCAGCCCGCGAACATATGGCAGCGCTTGCCCTCCCCTTCGTGAGCCTGGAGCACGAAGGCGGAATGGCGCAGCTCGATGTCGGCCGTGGCCCGCTCCGGGTCGATGCCGGCGATGGAGAACTGCCCCCAGCCGCGCTGCGAGATCCGGGTCAGATAGTGGGCGAAGACATCGACCCCGCGTATGCCGTGCTGCCGGGCTTCGCGGTCGCACCAGTAGTACGCCGACTTGTGGCCCGCCGCATAGAGGATGGCGGCATAGGCCTCGCGCCCCAGCGCCTGCTCCACCGCCTCGTGGTTGTTGACCAGGAAGTGGCGCGGCACGTAGAGCATGGGCAAGGCGTCGGTGGTCCAGACGCCGGTCTTCTCGTCGACGTCGATGGGAACTTGCGGATTCATGTCGGTCTCCAGGATGGACGGGATCAGGTCGCCCAGACTTCGCCGAACACGCGCAGCCAGTTCGCGCCGATGACCTTCTCGATGCGCGACTCGGGCCAGCCCGCGCGCGCCATGGCGTCGGTCAGGTTGGGAAATTCGCCGATGGTGCGAATGCCCTCCGGGTTCAGGATGGGACCGAAGTCCGTGAGCCTGCGGTAGCGCCCCTTGTCGTGCGTGATCCAGTCGAAAAAGCCCTTGTCGTAGCCCTGGGTGAAGTCCGTGCCCACGCCCACGCAGTCTTCGCCGACCCGGTCGATGGTGTAGCCGATGGCTTCCACATAGTCGTCGACCGTCGCCTCGACCCCGCGCCGCAGGAAGGGCGGGAACATGGTGACGCCGACGAAGCCGCCATGGTCGGCGATGAAGCGCAGCTCGTCGTCGGACTTGTTGCGCGGATGCTCCTTCAGGCCCAGCGGCGCGCAGTGCGAATAGCAGACCGGCCGGGTGGAGGCCAGGATTGCCTCGCGCGAGGTCCGGCCGCCGACATGGGACAGGTCCACCATGATGCCGACGCGGTTCATTTCCCGGATCAGCTCCTGCCCGTAGCCCGACAGGCCGCCGTCGCGCTCGTAGCAGCCGGTGCCGACCAGGTTCTGGGTGTTGTAGCAAAGCTGGATCACGCGCACGCCCATGTCGGCGAAGGCCTCGACATGGCCCAGGTGATCCTCGCAGGCATGGGCGTTCTGGAAGCTCAGGATGACGCCGACCTTGCCCTCGCGCTTGGCCCGCGGGATATCCTCGGCCGTGCGCACCAGGATGGCCAGATCCTGGCAGTCGCGAATCAGCGCCTTCATGTCGGCGATGTTGGCGACCGTGTCCTGGAACCCTTCCCAGACCGAGACCGTGCAGCTGGCCGCGCTGAGCCCGCCGCGCCGCATGTCCTCGAAGATCGAGCGGTCCCACTTGGCGATGATCAGGCCGTCGATGACGATGCTGCGTTGATGCAGCGCGTTCATATGCGGTGCGTCTTTGAGTGCTGCGTTCATATGCGGTGTGTTCATGCATGCTCCTTGCTCAGCGTGTGCGCGGCACGCTCACCGCCCGCGCGGACGGCTCGGGCTGGCGCGCCGACAGTTCTTCCAGCGAGATGCCGCGCGTTTCCACGCCCAGCACATAGACCAGCAGCGCGGCGACGAAGAAACAGCCCGCCCCGACCGTGAACACGCCGCCCTGCCCCCAGTTCGGCAGCACCACGCCCACCAGGTACGGGCCCAGCAGCGATCCCACCCGCCCCACGGCCGACGCGAACCCCGATCCGGTCGCGCGCGCGCCGGTCGAATACAGTTCGGGCGTGTAGGCGTACAGCACCGCCCACATGCCGAACAGGAAGAACTGCATGATCAGGCCGGAGACGATCAGCGGCGTCTCACTGCCCGCCAGGATCGCGGTCTGGCCGTAGGCGTACACGGCCAGCGCGCCGCCCAGCAGCGCGGCGATGCAGGTGGGCTTACGCCCCCATTTCTCGACCAGCCAGGCGGCGCAGAGAAAGCCGGGAATGCCGCCCAGCGAGATCAGCACCGTGTACATCACGGACTTGGTCACGGCGAAGCCGGCCTGCTGCAGCAGCGCCCCCAGCCAGGTGGTCAACCCGTAAAAACCCAGCAGCGCGAAGAACCACAGGCCCCACACCATGATGGTGCGGCTGCGGTACTGCGCCGAGAACAGCAGGCCCAGCGCGCCGCGCTTTTCCGGCGCGGCGGCATGGATCTCGACCGGCTCCGGCAGCGTCCGCACGCCCAGGCTCTTGCTGACCCTGGCCTCGATGTCGCTCAGGACGCGCTCGGCCTCGTCGTGGCGGCCGGCGTGCTCCAGCCAGCGCGGCGATTCCGGCACGTAGCGCCGCACCACCAGCAGGAAGGCTGCCGGAATCGCCAGCACCACGAAGACGGTGCGCCAGTCCGCCACCGACAGCAGGTAGTAGGCAATCAGGCCGGCGGTGATGAAACCCAGCGGCCAGAAGCCGTCCATCAGGGCGATGTAGCGGCCGCGCTGGCGGGTGGGCGTGAACTCGGACAGGATGGTCTGGGCGATGGGAAATTCCATGCCCATGCCCAGGCCCAGCAGCACGCGGTAGAAGATCAGTTCCTGGGCGCTGGCGGCGGTGGAGCACAGGTAGCTGGCCACGCCCCAGATGATCATGCTCACCTGGAACACCGGCTTGCGGCCGAACCTGTCGGCCAGCAGCCCGGACAGCGCCGCGCCGGCCGCCATGCCCAGGAAGCTGGAGCTGGCCAGCAGTCCCGCCTGCGCGGTGCTCAGGCCGAACTCCTGCTTGATGGAACCCAGCACGAAGGTCATCATGCCCAGGTCGATGGAATCGAAGAAGAAGGCGCCCGCGATGATGATGAAGATGACACGGTGGTAACCGCTGATCGGCAGGCGTTCAAGACGTGCGGCGGCGCTGTAGGCCGCGGTGCTGCGCTGCTGGCTCATGTTTTCCCCTGAATATGCGATATGCCCGCGGGGATCGCGGCGCGTCGCCGGATGAACGGCGCGGCCGCCAGGGAGGGCATTCCTGCGCGCTGCCGCCCTCCTTGCCCGCGAGGCCGCGCATGTCGGGATGCGCGGTGAAAGCAAGGCTAAACGCCGTCATGCGCGCCGTAAAATCGCATATTCTGATGGGGGGTATAACGCCGTCTTGTGCCCGCCCGGCGCGCGGATCCGCTAGCCTGGAGCCTGCACAACCCCGCGCGGCGTCCGCCCGCAGATCGCGCTCAGGAAGACTCGGCCCATGGACATCAAGCACTTGCGCACCTTCGTCACCGTGGCCCGGCTGGGCAGCATCACGAAGACCGCCGAGGCCCTGCACCTGACGCAGCCCGCCGTCAGCGGGCAGATCAAGAGCCTGGAGGAAGCGCTGGACGTGAAGCTGCTGCTGCGCACGCCGACGGCCCTGACGCTGACGGGCGCCGGACAGGATCTCAAGCTGCGCGCGGAAAAGGTGATCGACGCCTTCGGCGAATTCGTCAACGCGGCCAAGTCGCGGCGCGGCGCCGTGGCCGGGCAGCTGCGCATCGGGCTGGCTATGTACGACCCGGCCGTGATGCGCGTCGGCGCGCTGATGCAACGGCTCGCGCGCGACTACCCCGGTCTGCGGGTCGACCTGCAGGTCGGGCGGATCAGCTGGTTCTACGACGCGCTGCGCATCGCGGAAATCGACGCGGCCATCTCGGTCTGTCGAAACAGCCTGCCCGGCATCGCCGAAGTGCCCCTGAAAAACATGGTGTTCGAGCTGGTGATGCCGGCCGCCTGGGATGTGCCGGCCAATCCCGACCCGGACGCGCTGCTTGCGCTGCCCTGGATCCGGATGAGTCCGCGCAGCGCCCATTTCGACATGATGCGCGAGATCCAGCAGCAGATCGGCGCGCCGCGCCTGGAAGTGATGGAAGCCGACCACGAAGCCGTCATCCACGCGCTGGTGGCGGCGGGCGTGGGCATCGGCCTGCTGCGCCAGGAACTGGCCGAGATGGGCGAGGCGCGCGGTGAACTGAAGCGCTTGCGGACCTGTGCCGCCACGGCGCGCCTGTCCTTCATCCATGCCGTCGAACGGCAGTCCGACCCGGCCATGGTCGCGGTGGTGAGCGCGCTGCGGGCCACCTGGGGCCTGCCCGACGCCTGACCCGGCCGACCCGCGCCCCGCGCACCCGGCCCGCTCCCGGGCCCGGCCGCCGAGCCGCCGAGCCTTTAGGCCAGCGTGCGCGTCATCACCACATGGGCGATGCCGGCTTCCATGAATTCCTCGCCTTCCACCTGGAACCCGTGCGCTTCGTAGAAACCGGCGGCGTGCGTCTGCGCGTGCAGCACCAGCATGCGGTGCCCGTCGCCGTGCCCCTGGCCGATCAGCGCGTCCAGGATCTGCCCGCCCACGCCCAGGCCGCGCGCGCGCTTGCGCACGGCCATGCGGCCGATGTGGCCGTCGGGCAACAGGCGTCCGGTGCCCACCGCCGTGCCGTCCGTATCGTAGGCCACCGCATGCACCGACACCGCGTCGTCGTCGTCGAGCTCGACCTCGACCGGCACGCGCTGCTCGACCACGAAGACCTCGTGGCGCACGCTGGTCGCATCCTCGCGCAGGCGGTCCCAGGTTCCCAAAGTGATGCGTATGCTTGATGTCGCGGCTTTCATGCGTGTTTCCTTGCTGCCCGGGCTGATCATGGTTTCCATGCCAAGGACGGCCGCCATCGGGAAAATGCCCCAGCGCGCGAGACCGCCTTGCCAGTCATATTCTCTCAAATGAACCGGGAGAAAACAGCGACCTGACGCAATGGATCGACAGGAAACAACAGATCGGCGGAAAACGGCGAATAGATGCAATTGCAACTATTTAGCCAAATGGGCGTACCATCGTGGCTTGCTTTCGCCACGAACCGGACACCATGCTCACCCCTGCTCCGCTTTGGTTGAAATCCGCGCCCCTCGTGTTCCTGCTGCTGTGGTCCAGCGGCTTCGTCGTCTTGAAGATCGGCCTAGCCCATGCCGACCCGCTGACCTTCCTGGCGCTGCGCTATGCCTGCGTCGTCGCGCTGCTGGCGCCGCTGCTGCCGGCGCTGCGCCCGCCCATGCCGGCCAGCCCGCGCGCATGGACGCATCTGGCCATGGTGGGGCTGCTGCTGCAGGCCGGCTACTTCGGCTTCACCTACCTGGCGCTGGCGCACGGCATCTCGGCCGGCGGCGTGGCCCTGATCACCTCGCTGCAACCCATCTTGGTCGGCCTGCTGGCTCCGGCCATCGCCCGCGAGCGCGTCGATGCGCGGCGCTGGGCCGGGCTGACGCTGGGCGTGCTCGGCGCCGGCCTGGTGATCGTGGCCAAGGCCTCGGTGGACCTGCAATCGGCGGCGGGACTGGCCTACGCGGTGGCGGCGCTGCTGTGCATCACCGGCGGCACGCTGTATGAAAAGCGCCACGGCACGGACACGCACCCCGTCGTCTCGAATCTGGTGCAGTATTCGGTGGGTCTCCTGGTGACGGCGCCGCTGGCGGTCTGGCTCGAGCCCATGCGGGTGGAATGGACCGGGGCGCTGTTCGGCTCGCTGGCCTATCTGGTGGTGGGCAACTCGCTGGTGGCCATCTCGCTGCTGCTGGCCATGCTGCGTCACGGCGAGGCCTCGCGCGTGTCCGCGCTGTTCTTCCTGGTGCCGCCCTGCTCCGCCGTGATCGCCTATGCCGCGCTGGACGAGGCCATCCCGGCGCTGGCCTGGCCGGGCATGGCGCTGGCGGCGCTGGGCATCCTGCTGGTGACGCGGGCGCGGCCGGCGGCCGCCAGGTAGCACGGGCACGGCCTCCGGCGGCCAAGTAGAATGGGCGTCTTCGCGCCGCCCCGCCCACGTCTTCCCCCAATGAACGCCGTCATCACCGCCGCCCTGCCGGTTTTCGCGCTGATCCTGACCGGCTGGCTGGCGGCCCGCTGGAACCTCCTGGGCAGCGGCGCCACCGACGCGCTCAACCGCTACGTGGTCTATCTGTCGCTGCCGGCGCTGCTGTTCCGCGCCATGACCCAGGTCGATCTGGCCGCCATGACGCACTGGGGCTACGTCGGCGCCTTCGCAGGCGGCATCGCCATCACCTTCGTCGCCGGTTTCGCCGGCCGCCGCCCCGCGGCGCGCGCCCTGACCGACCGCAGCATCGAAGGCCTGGCCGCCGCCTACGCCAACGCGGGGTACATGGGCATTCCGCTGTGCGTGGCCCTGTTCGGCGCCGAAAGCCTGGCGCCGGCGGCCTTCGCCACGCTGCTGACGGCCAGCGTCCTGTTCGGCTGCGCCATCGCCCTGATCGAGCTGGACCGCCAGCAGGCGCCCGGCCTGGGCGCCACCCTGCTCAAGGTCGGCCAGGCGCTGATGCGCAACCCGCTGCTGGCCGCGCCCGTGGCCGGCCTGGCCTGGGCCGCCACCGGCATCGCGCTGCCCGAAGGGCTGGACCGCTACGTGACGCTGCTGGGCGCCTCGGCCAGCCCCTGTGCGCTGGTGGCCATCGGCCTGTTCCTGGCGCAGACCGAGACGGCCAGCCCCGGCCCCGGCGTACTGCGGCTGGTGCTGGGCAAGCTGCTGCTGCAGCCGGCCGCCACGGCGGCCCTGGCCTTCCTGGTGTTCGACATGCCGCCGCTGTGGGCCTGGACCGCCGTGCTGATGAGCGCGCTGCCCATCGGCACCGGCCCCTTCATGCTGGCGCGCATGTACGGGCGCGACGCCCGCCTGACCTCGCGCGCCATCCTCGTTTCGACCCTGGCCTCGGTGCTCACCATCAGCCTGCTGGTGGCCTGGATCAGCGCCCATCCCATCAACTGACGTCTCAACTGAAAGCCCTGCCATGCTGCTTGCCGCCGCGATCTTCATCCTGACCATCACCCTCGTCATCTGGCAGCCGCGCGGCCTGTCCATCGGTTGGAGCGCGCTGATCGGCGCCGCCCTGGCGCTGGCCACCGGCGTGGTGCAGCCCGGCGACATCCCCGATGTCTGGCGCATCGTCTGGAACGCCACCGCGACCTTCATCGCCATCATCATCACCAGCCTGATCCTGGACGAGGCGGGCTTCTTCGAATGGTCGGCGCTGCACGTGGCGCGCTGGGGCGGCGGTCGCGGCCGGCTGCTGTTCGTGCTGATCGTGCTGCTGGGCGCCGTGGTCTCGGCGCTGTTCGCCAACGATGGCGCGGCGCTGATCCTCACGCCCATCGTCATGGAGATGCTGCTGGCGCTGGGCTTCGGCCCCGGCGCCTCGCTGGCCTTCGTCATGGCCGCCGGCTTCATCGCCGACACCGGCAGCATCGCGCTGATCGTCTCCAACCTGGTCAACATCGTGTCGGCGGACTTCTTCGGCATCGGCTTCGGCGAGTACGCCTCGGTGATGGTGCCGGTGAACCTGATGGCGGTGGCGTCCACGCTGGCGGTGCTGCTGCTGTTCTTCCGCAAGAGCATCCCGCCGCGCTACGACGTGAGCCAGTTGCCCGCCCCCGCCTCTGCCGTGCGCGACCCGGTCACGTTCCGCGCCGGCTGGGTCGTGCTGGCGCTGCTGCTGGCGGGCTTCTTCATCCTGGAACCGTTGGGCATCCCGGTCAGCGCCATCGCGGCCGCCGGCGCGCTGGGCCTGCTGCTGATCGCCGGCCGCCAGCACATCGTCGGCACACGACGCGTCATGCGCGGCGCGCCCTGGCATATCGTGGTGTTCTCGCTGGGCATGTACCTGGTGGTGTACGGCCTGCGCAACGCCGGCCTGACCGCCTACCTGACCCAGGTGCTGGAACGCTGCGCGGAATACGGCGTGTGGGGCGCGGCGATGGGCACCGGGCTGGCGACGGCCTTCCTGTCATCGGTCATGAACAACCTGCCCACCGTGCTGGTGGGCGCGCTGTCCATCGGCGACACCAGCGCCGTGGGTCCGGTGAAGGACGCCATGATCTACGCCAACGTGATCGGCAGCGACCTGGGGCCCAAGATCACCCCGATCGGCAGCCTGGCCACCCTGCTGTGGCTGCACGTGCTGGCGCGCAAGGGCCTGCGCATCACCTGGGGCTATTACTTCCGCGTCGGCCTGGTGCTGACGCTGCCGGTGCTGCTGCTGACGCTGGCGGCGCTGGCCTGGCGCCTGCAATAGGCGGCCAGCCATCCCGGTGTGGCCGGCGGCGGGCCGGCTCGCGCCGGCGCGCATGACGCGCCGCGATGCTAGCATCGCGCATCCGCCCCCGCCGTCGCCGTCGCCGTCGCCCGCGACAAGACCGCTACAGGACCGATACAGGAGCCGCCATGCAGGAAACCCTCGTCGACTACCGCGAAACCTACAGCTTCCAGCCCGTGGACAGCTTCAGCGCGAGCCGGCTGTCGGACGCGCCGACGCTGGAGCAGGTCCTGCAGGTCGCCGAGCGCCTGCGCGCCGCCGAGCCGCAATACCGCTACCTGTGCACGCTCGACGATGTGAACCAGAGCTGCTACACCCGCGGCCACGCGTTGGAAGACGAGCGCCTGACCTTCGATTACGACTACGACGACCTGGACCTGGACGATCCCGAGTCCGTGCGCGCCTACGAATCGCGCCGGCTGGCGCACGTGGTGGCCCAGCTTCAGGATCCGCAGCTGCAACAAGCCTGGGAATCGCTGCCCGGCACGCTCTACGTCAACGCCGGCGACATCGCCGCGCTGGCCGCGATGAACCGGGATCCCCAGCGCGTGCTCGACCAGGTCGTCTACGTGCAGCGCGTGCCCGTGCCGGAAGACAATCTGCTGATCGCCGGCATGGTCAACGGCTATTTTTCCGCCGACTGGGACGTGTTCCAGAACCACGCCATCATCCGTCGCCTGGAAGAACGGCACGGCTACCGCTTTTTCGGCATCGGCGCGGCATGGCTGGGCTTCATCCGCCCGCAAGCGCCCGGCGCCGACGAGGCGCGGCGGCTGGTGGCGGACCTGACCGAGCTGTACGACGTCCAGGACGACGAACAGGGCGAGGCCGCGCCGGCCTGGCGCGAGCTGGCCCAGGCCGTGCAGGCCAGCAAGGTGCTGCTGCTGGGCTATGCCGAGGATTTCGCGGCGATCCTGGAATAGCGACGCAGATGGGAAAGAGGCGGGACGACCGGCGTCGGCCTGGATCCCCTTGGCGCGCAGCCCGGACCGTGCAACGCCGTCGCCAAGCCCATGCGCTCTAATCACTTGCTTATTACTTTTAGCTATTTATCAAACACATATTTGTGGTTTGAGATATTTACGCCAACGCGTAGACTGACGCCCTTTCCACGGGTGCGCTGACGCGCCCGTTTTTCGTGGCCTTTGGCGACAGACCGACGCCGCCTCCGGGTTCACGACGGCCGCCCCAGGCGCGGCCACGTGCCGCTTTCCGCTTTTTCTCCGGGACTCATCCATGAGCGCCAACGCTTCCACCCTGCCCCTGCCCTCGGCCTTGCCGCCCATCCGCGCCAACCGCGCCCCCTTGTGGATCGCGCTGCTGCTGGTGGCCGCCGGCGCCGTCTATCTGAACCAGAGCGTCAGCTGGCGCCAGGGCGCGCTATGGATCGTCGGCGCGTTGCTGGGCGTGGCGCTGTATCACGCGTCCTTCGGCTTCACCCAGGCCTGGCGCGTGTTCGTCTCCGACCGCCGTGGCGCCGGCCTGCGCGCGCAGATGTTCATGCTGGGCCTGGGCGTGCTACTGTTCTTCCCCGTGCTGTCGCAAGGCTCGCTGTTCGGCCAGCCGGTGGCCGGCTTCGTCTCGCCGCCGGGCGTGTCGGTGCTGCTGGGCGCCTTCCTGTTCGGCATCGGCATGCAGCTGGGCGGCGGCTGCGCCTCGGGCACGCTGTTCGCGGTCGGCGGCGGCAATACCCGCATGGTGGTCACGCTGCTGTTCTTCATCGTCGGCTCGGTCATCGCCACGGCCAACTTCGGCTGGTGGTCGGCGCTGCCGGCGCTGGCGCCGACCTCGCTGGTCAAGAGCTGGGGCCTGGCGCCCGCGCTGATCGCCAACCTGGCCGTCTTCGCGCTGATCGCCTGGGCCGCCACCGCGCTGGAAAAGCGCCGCCACGGTCATGTGATCTCCTTCGCCTCGCGCACCGCGCGGCCGGGTTCGCTGCTGCAAGGCCCCTGGCCGTTGATCTGGGGCGGCGTGGCGCTGGTCGCGCTGAACTTCGCCACCCTGGCGCTGGCCGGCCGCCCCTGGGGCGTGACCTCGGCCTTCGCGCTGTGGGGCGCCAAGACGCTGGACGCGCTGGGCGGCGACGTGGCCGCCTGGACCTACTGGAGCAAGCAGGCCTCGCTGGCCGCGCCGCTGCGCCAGGACGTGACCACGGTCATGGACCTGGGCCTGATGCTGGGCGCGCTGGCCGCGGCCAGCGCCGCCGGCAAGTTCGCGCCGGTCTGGAAAGTGCCGGCGCGCTCGCTGGCCGGCGCCGTCATCGGCGGCCTGCTGCTGGGCTACGGCTCGCGCCTGGCCTTCGGCTGCAACATCGGCGCCTACTTCAGCGGCATCCTGTCGGGCAGCCTGCATGCCTGGCTCTGGCTGCCGGCCGCCTTCCTGGGCAGCGCGCTGGGCGTGCGCCTGCGTCCGCTGTTCGGCCTGGCCGTGGAAAAGACGCCGCCTGCGTCGAGCTGCTGACGCGCCATCCCCTCAAGCCCCCTGTAACAGGGGGCTTTGTCATTGCGACGCCGATTCAAGAACGGCTGCCCGGCGGTCTGCGCGACGCGCGACCTCCCCCCGAGCAAACCCCAATCGCGGGATACTCTTTCCACGCGGCGGGACAACGTCGCCGCCGCGCTGGTGTATGGTTAGCTCCACCCCGAATCCCGGAGATGGACATGCGCTGGATCGCCGGCCGTTACACGGCCTTTTTGTTGACTTTGCTGGGCACTGCCGCGACGGCCGTCCTTTCCTATACCGCCTCGCCCTGGTGGCTGTGCGCCGCCGTGCCGCTGGCGCTGCTGGCCGCGCTGGGCGTCTACGACCTGATCCAGACGCGCCACGCCATCCGCCGCAACTACCCGGTGCTGGGCAACCTGCGATTCCTGTTCGAGTTCATCCGTCCGGAGATCCGCCAGTATTTCCTGGAAGACGACACGCAGGCCGCGCCTTTCTCGCGCGCGCAGCGTTCCATCGTCTACCAGCGCGCCAAGCGCGAGATCGACAAGCGCCCCTTTGGCACGCAGGAAGACGTCTACGGCGACCGCTATGAGTGGATCAACCATTCCATGTCGCCCTCGCACATCGAGGACACCGATTTCCGCGTCACCGTCGGCGGGCCGGACTGCAAACAGCCGTATTCGATGTCGGCCTTCAACGTGTCCGCCATGAGCTTTGGCGCGCTGTCGGCCAATGCCATCCTGGCGCTGAACGAAGGCGCGCGGCAGGGCGATTTCGCCCACGACACGGGCGAAGGCGGCATCAGCCGCTATCACCGGCAGCCGGGCGGCGGCCTGGTGTGGAACATCGGCTCGGGCTACTTCGGCTGCCGCGACGAGCACGGCGCGTTCTCGGAGGAAGCCTTCGTCAAGAACGCCTGTACGCCGCAGGTGAAGATGATCGAGATCAAGCTGTCGCAAGGCGCCAAGCCGGGCCACGGCGGCATCCTGCCGGCCGGCAAGGTCACGCCCGAGATCGCCGAGGCGCGCGGGGTCGCGCCCTGGCAGGACTGCAACTCGCCCGCCACCCATTCGGCCTTCGACACCCCCATCGGCCTGATGAAGTTCGTGGCGCGGCTGCGCGAGCTGTCCGGCGGCAAGCCGGTGGGCTTCAAGTTCTGCGTGGGCCATCCCTGGGAATGGTTCGCCATCGTCAAGGCCATGCTCGAAACAGGCATCACGCCGGACTTCATCGTGGTGGACGGCGCCGAGGGCGGCACGGGCGCGGCCCCGGTCGAGTTCGTCGACCACGTCGGCACGCCGCTGCGCGAAGCGCTGCGCCTGGTCCACAACACGCTGATCGGCGTGAACCTGCGCGACCGCATCAAGCTGGGCGCGTCGGGCAAGATCATCACCGCCTTCGACATGGCGCGCGTGATGGCGATGGGAGCGGACTGGTGCAACTCGGCGCGCGGCTTCATGTTCGCCATCGGCTGTATCCAGGCCCAGGCCTGCCACACCGGCAAATGCCCCACCGGCGTCACCACGCAGGATCCGCTGCGCCAGCGCGCGCTGGTCGTGCCCGACAAGGCGCAGCGCGTGGCCAACTTCCATCGCAACACGCTGCACGCGCTGGCCGAGCTGCTGGCGGCCGCGGGCCTGACGCATCCCGGCCAGCTGCGCCCGCATCACATTGCGCGGCGCATTTCCTCCAGCGAGATCCGGCTGCTGTCGGCGCTGTTCCCGGAACTGACGCCCGGCGAATTGCTGCGTGGCGAGTTCCGCCACCAGGTCTTCCAGACCGGCTGGGCCATGGCGCAGGCGAACTCGTTCCAGCCCACGCACGACCTCACGACCGCGCTGGCCCGCAAGCTCGAGCCGCAAGCGGCGCCCGCCTGAACCCGCCGGCGGCCGGCCGTCACGGCCGGCGCCGCGCCCCCACCGGGGCTTTCGGCGGCGGGCGCCCTGCGGCGGGCGTCCCGCCGCGATCGTTCAGCGCCGGCCGCCCGAGGCCAGGCAGCATCCCAGCAGCACCCCCACCAGCGCGGCCACGCCCGCCGATTTCCAGGCATGCTCGTGCACGACCTCGTCCGCGTAGACCGAGGCGCGGCGGGCGCGCTGGCGAGCCGCCGTTTCCCACTCGCCCGCCGATTCGCGGGCCTCGGCCAGCTGGCGCTTGAGCCGCTCGCGCGCCGCCTCGATCTCCGAGCCGGTATACGAGGCCGTCGATCGCAACAGGTCTTCCGTGCCGGCCAGCAGCTCCTGGAAGCTGTCGCTGACGCGGGCGCGATGCAAGGCAATCTCGGCGCGTTGGGACTTTCTGTTCATGGTCGCTCCTTGTTCTGGTTCGTCGGATGCGCGGACCGGCGTCCAGCGGCTGCGCGCCTGACGCCCGGGCTCTGCCGGGGCCTGCGGCCCTGGTCCACGCTTGCATTGTGACAAGTGAGCGCCGATCCCGCCCGAGCGTTGGCAACCAGCCGTAAACCGATATTTCACAGGCCCGTGTCGGAACACCCGCAGGGCAGGCATGGAACCCATTTGGTAAAAGTCCATTGCATTCAGGGGCTTGGCGCTTGACACCCGGCCCCGTGGGGCCGCGACAATGGGCATTCCGCGCTGCGCTTCAGCGGCCTCTACCAGGAGCCGGACGCATGCTTACCCCTTCCGCACGATTGGCGGCCGCGCCGCCGCTATCGCCACCGCCAGGCTGGAGCGCCGAGCGGCTGGAGTTGCATCACGGGCTGCTGGACCGCCCGGCGCACATCGACCCGAAGTTCCTCTACGATGCGCTTGGCTCGTCGCTGTTCGCCGCCATCACGCAGCTGCCCGAGTACTACCCGACGCGTTGCGAAGCCGAGATCCATGCCGCGCATGGCGCCGCCATCGCGCGCCACGCGGGCGCCGTGGAAACGCTGCTGGACCTGGGCGCGGGCGATTGCGCCAAGGCCGAGCGCCTGTTCCCCGTCCTGCGGCCGCGCCGCTACGTACCCATCGACATCTCCACGGACTACCTGGAAACCGCCGCGCGCCGTCTGCGCCCGGCCTATCCCGAGCTGCGGGTGACGCCGCTGGGACAGGATTTCTCGCAGGGTCTGTCGCTGCCCGCCGACATCCCGTCCGCCCGGCGCCTGTTCTTCTATCCCGGCTCCAGCATCGGCAATCTCAACCCCGACGACGCGCTGGCCATGCTGCGGCATGTGCGCGGACTCTGTCCGGACGGCGGCCTGCTGATCGGCGTGGATCGCGTCAAGCCGCGCGAGGTGCTGGAGCCGGCCTACGACGATGCGCTGCGGCTGACGGCGGCCTTCAACCTGAACCTGTTGCGGCACGTCAACGCGCTGCTGGCCAGCGATTTCCAGGTCGAGGACTGGCGCCATGTCGCCCTGTACAACGCCGAGCGCTCGCGCATCGAAATGCACCTGGAAGCGCGCCGCGCCTTGCGCGTGCGCTGGCCGGGCGGCGAACGCGCCTTCCAGGCCGGCGAACGCATCCACACGGAAAACTCATACAAATTCACGCCCGACGCCTTCCAGGGGCTGCTGGAACGCGCCGGCTACCGCGACGTGCGCCATTGGTCGGATACGCGGGGCTGGTTTTCGGTCTTCCTCGCCCACGCCTGAGGCCGGCTGGCCTCGACCCAATCAACGCCCCCCAGGAGGATGCGCATGGACTCTGCCTGCCTGCTGACCCGCCCCGGAGCGAGCGGCCCGGCCGGCCTGCCCGGCCGCTACGACGCCGTGCGCGCCGCCACGACAGCCCTGGCCGCGCCGCTCAGCCCCGAAGACTGCCAGGCGCAATCCATGCCGGACTGCAGCCCCGTCAAATGGCATCTGGCGCACACCACCTGGTTTTTCGAGACCTTCCTGCTGAGCCGTCATGCGCCGGGCTATCGCGCCTTCCATCCCAGCTACCGCATGCTGTTCAACTCCTACTACAACGCCATCGGCGCGCGCCATCCACGCCCGCAGCGCGGCTTGCTCACGCGTCCGGACCTGGCCGAGGTGCTGCGCTACCGCGAGCATGTGGACGAGGCCATGCACGCGCTGATCGCCCGCCAGGCAGGCGACGCGGCCTTCGACGCCCTGCTGGCGCTGGGGCTCAACCACGAGCAGCAGCACCAGGAATTGATCCTCACCGACGTCAAGCACCTGCTCTATGCCAACCCCCTCAGGCCGGCCTACGCGGCCAACGGCGCCCCTGCCCTGCCGCCGGCCACGCCGGCTGGCTGGACCGAGTACGCGGGCGGCGTGACCCGCATCGGCCATGACGGCGGCGGCTTCGCCTTCGACAATGAGGCCCCGGCCCATGACACGCTGCTGGGCCGCTTTCACCTGGCCAACCGGCTGGTGACGCAGCACGAATACCTGGCCTTCATCCGCGACGGCGGCTATTCACGGCCGGAGCTGTGGCTATCGCAGGGATGGGACCGCGTCTGCGCGGAGGGCTGGCGCGCGCCGCTCTATTGGGAGGGCGAGCGCGACGACTGGCAAGTCTTCACGTTGCACGGCATGCAGGAACTGGAGCTGCAGGCGCCCGTCACGCACGTGAGCTACTTCGAGGCCGACGCCTACGCCCGCTGGGCCCGGGTCCGGTTGCCGCGCGAGTCCGAATGGGAATCCGCCGCGCGCCGCCAGCCTGACGGCAGCTCCGGCGTGCACGCCAACATGCTGGAAAGCGGCCACCTGGATACGCGGCCCGCGCCCGCCCGGCCAGGCTGGTCGGGCCCCGCCCAGCTCTACGGCGACGCCTGGGAGTGGACCAGCAGCGCCTACGAGGCCTATCCCGGCTTCCGCCCGGACAGCGGCGCGGTGGGAGAATACAACGGCAAATTCATGTGCAATCAATACGTGCTGCGCGGCGGCTCCTGCGTCACGCCGCGCGGCCACATCCGGGCCAGCTACCGCAATTTCTTCCCGCCCGAGGCGCGCTGGCAGTTTTCCGGAATACGGCTGGCGCGGGACGCCTGAGGCCGGCCTTGGTTCGAAACGCACAACCCCCACAGACCTAAGGTTGTGGGCCTGGGGATGGGATCAGGTCGGCATGCGTGCCGATTTCTTTCCCGGGTATTGCACGGACAAATTTTTTCATGCTAGAATTTCGTTCTTCGTTGCTGACACAGCAGCCAGCGTGAAAACGCTAGGCCACGCGGACAAGCAAACGAAATGGCGCATTAGCTCAGCCGGTTAGAGCGACGGAATCATAATCCGCAGGTCCCCTGTTCGAATCAGGGATGCGCCACCAAGGAATACCAAGGCCCGCAAGCAATTGCGGGCCTTTTGCTTTTGGCTCGTCATTGTCATGGCGCCCGATCCGCTGCATTGATCCGCCGCCTCCGCGGCAGGGTCGAAAATGGCCTTGCCACGCCAACGCCGGTGCTATGCTTGGCGCCTGCCGCCCCCTCCTCCTTTCCTCGTGAGGTTCGCCATGCGCCGGTCCGCCCCAGGTTTTCGCGCCTATCGCGGCGCCAGACAGCTCTTGGCCTTGGTGTTGCCCGCGCTGGCGCTGATGCTTGCCGCCCGCCCCAGCCACGCCGTGGAATACACGCAAGTGAAAACCGTGGAAGGATGCAAGGTCGTCGAAGTGCGCGGATACGCGGCCGCCTACCAGCAGATCTCCTGGTCAGGATCATGTCGCAATGGCTTGGCCGAAGGCACGGGAAAACTGATTCACACCTGGAAGGACGGACGCGTCAACACCGCCTGGGAAACGCTGCAGGCCGGCAGGCGGCCGTTCGAAACGTCGGACGTCTACAGCTACCTGGAAAACGCCAAGACGTACATCCATTTCAAGCAAGCGGGGCAGCCGGCCGTCAAGATCACCGAGGCCGAATGCCTGGCCGCGCCGGGCTGCTGGACCATCGCCAAGGCCCGTGGCCAGACCAACGGCACCAGCGCCCCCAAAACCGCCAGCGCCCCGCTTTCCGGAGCGGCGGTGGCGGTATCGTCCGGCACCTCGGCAATGGGCATCGAGTTCCGGTTTGAAAACCGGCAGGGAAGTCCCATGATCGTCGGCACGGGCGGCCCGTGCGCGACCAGCGATCTGGGCCTGTATCGCGTGGAGGCATCGCCGGCGTCGCTCATGGCTCGGGAAAAGGGCGGCAGATCCATATTCCTGGAAACCCCGCGATTCACGGTCATCGGCGAAGCGGCGCCGGGCGTGCCGATCGACTACATCTGGAATGAATTCACGGCCCGCGACATCCAGGCAATGCTGCGCGCCGCCGCAGCCAACCAGAGCACGCCGCAAGCCAGGAAGAACTACCAGCAGATGCAATGCGTTGCCCGCAACCACGTTCAATATGAGCAAGCCATCTACGGCTGGTTCAAGGCCAACTGGAAATCCTGCCCGCAACGCTGCCAGGTCGGTTCGGCTTTTTTCATGCCGGGCGACATGCGGTAGCCGGGACGGCGCAGCTCCGCCTCCCTCTTGCCGCGCCGCTCGTTCAAGTGACGCGCGCCGGTGCCGACTCAAGCGCGCGGAGCCGGCGGCGCCGCGTCCGCCAGATAGGCCATCACCGCGGACTTGCCCGCCGAGGACGCCTCGTCCTGGCTGCCATAGCGCCGTTCGGAATAATTGGTGCTGCGCACGTTGCCGCTGTCGGGATCGAGCAGCGTGATGATCCATGCGAACTCGCCAGGCATCAGCTGCCTGACCTGCAGGGTCGCGCGCGTGCCTGGGCGGAGTTTGTGTGACATGTCGCGAACGGATCGACTAGTGGGGAGGACCATCGTAACGCAAAGTCCCGCGCCTGAGTCCATTCGAAACGATTGCGCAGCGCGGCGAAATCAATAAACCCGCGCCAATCCTGGCAGCCAGGGGATCCGCCTGCCAGAATCGCAGATTCAAACTCGCGTTTTTGCTGCGAACTGCGCGGCCAGGACGCCACAGATCCCGCTTCCCGTCAGTAAAACCCCTAGGGCCTTGCCCGCGAAAGCAGGCGCACAATCAAGTCAAACAACAAGACCGCCCAGCGGCATGCCGTAGCCCTTCAATCAGGCGAAGACGGAGACAACATGACTTACATCGCAGTGGCAATGAGCTGTTTGATGGTTGTGGGTATCGTCACGTTGATGGTTCAGACGGTGCAAAGCGCGGGGCCCGAGCCCTGGCTCAAGATTTCAGCGACGATCGTCAGCGCGCTGTTCGCCTCGCTGCTGGTCATTCCGATCGGCTACGCCGTCGCCCAGACGCTGGTCCGCTAGTGTGCTGTCCCCCTGCGGCTAGCCTGCCCGCGCAGGCCGGCCGCGCGTCGCCGCCCAGCACAGCAGCGACCCCGCCGTGACCATCAGCACGCCTTGCCAGAAGGCCATGGTCAACCGCGTGGACAGCCAGAGCGCGGCAAACAGCGTGGACAGCACCGGCGTGAAATACGAAGCCGTGGCCAGCAGCGTCAGGTTGCCTCTGAGCACCCCGATGTTCCACAAGGCATAGCCCGCCGCCATGGCGCTGCCCGCGACCAGCAGCTCCAGCATCGCCGGCCAGGCGAAACGCAGCGTCGCTTCGCCCGCCAACAGGTACTTGACCCACAAGGCCGCCGCCGTCAACACGAAGAACAGGGCCACGCCGTTCTTGCCGTCGGCATATCGCTTGGTCACGTTGCAGTAGACGGCCCAGATGATCGCGCCGCAAAAAGCCAGGCCATAGCTCACTGGGTTGCTGGCAACGTTGGCGATGCTGCGCTCCCACGACAGGCCGGCCGAGCCACCCACCACCCAGGCGATCCCGCACAGCGACAGCGCGATGCCCGGGACCACCCAGGCGCTGGCGCGCTGACCGTTGATCAGCATGGCGAAAACCACCGTCAAACAGGGCCACAGATAGTTGACGATGCCCAGCTCGATGGCCTGCGCGCGATCGGCGGCGAAGCCCAGCGACAGCGACAGGCAGATTTCATAGGACACGAACAGCGCGCTGCCGACGATGAGATAACGGCGCGGGAATGCGCCCAGGCGCGGGAACCCCAGCATTGCAAGAAGCAGGACCGACCCGACGGTATAGATCAGCGCCGCTCCCCCGATTGGGCCGAAGTTCTCGCTGACTCCTCGGATCAAGCCGACGACGGTGCCCCACAGCGCCACCGCCGCAAGGCCGGACAAGGTGGCGGCATTGCGGCTGCTGCCAATTCCAATGACTGATTTCAACTGCGACTTCCTGCTGCGCGCCGCTCATGACGGCCAGCCCCCCGAACAACCGGGACGCCAAAGCCGGGCAGTTTAACCAATTGACCGCGCCAGCCAGGCGCCCGCCCGACCGCTCACACGTCGGATGCGACCCGGCGCTTGCCCAGCCCCTTGGCCTGGTACAAGGCCACATCGGCGCGCTCGAGCAGCTGCAGCATGGTCGTGCCCGATTGCGGGTAGACGGCGATGCCCACACTGGCCGACACCGCGACCTTGACGTTGGCATAGGGCAGCGACAGGCTTTCCACCAGCGCCTCGGCCACGGCCTGGGCGCTTTCCCGGTTGCCGGCCAGCAACAGAATGGCGAACTCATCGCCGCCCAGCCGCGCCGCCACGTCAGAGACGCGAATGGCGTTGGCCATCCGATCGGCGGCCTCTTTCAGCACGGTATCGCCGGCGGCGTGCCCGTGCATGTCGTTCACGGCCTTGAAACCGTCCAGGTCGATCGCCAGGATCGCGAACGAAGCGCCGCTGCGTTGCGCCACGGCCAATTCACGCAGCACCAGTTCGCCGAACAGCACGCGGTTGCACAAGCCGGTCAGTGGGTCGTAGTGCGCCAGATGCTGAGCATGGGCCAACATCCGCGAGGCCTGCTGCAAGGCTGTCCCCACTTCCACCGCTTCCTTCACATGGGTGCGCGGCACCTCCACCGGCCGCCCTTCCCCGAGCGCCAGCGCCGGCCCGACCAGTCCCTGCACGGCCGACGTCAGGCGGCTGGCGAGTTTCAAGGCCAGCCACAAGCCCAGCCCGAAGGCCGCCAGCGTGCCGAGCGCGATCCAGGCGATCGAACGATAGAGATCCGTGGTCACCAGGGTCATGGGCGCGCCGGCCGCGACGGTCCATCCCGACAAGGCGGAACGGCTGAAGGCCGTGTAGACCGGCGTGCCTTCCTTGGTCAGGGTCTCCAGCGAACCCTCGCTCTCGTCCTGGACGGCGCGCGCCAAGGCCGGCACTGCCTTCTGCCCCACGAACTTGGCCGTATCGCGCGTGCGCGCGACGATCGTGCCGGAACTGTCCAGCACCGCGGCCACCCAGCCTTCGGGCAAGGAGCGGCGGCCCAGCACCGCACCGATGCGCTCCGGCGACAGGCCTACGTTCAGGCTGTAAATCACGTCCTCGCCGCGCAGCACGGGCACGCCCAGCGCGATCCTGGGACTGCCGCTGACCGCGCCGGTGAACAGGCCGCTCAGCACCGGCGCGCGTGACTCGAACACACGGTCCAGATCGCGCGGCACCCGACTCATCGGCAGCGCCGTGCCGTAGGGAACCAGGGTATTGAGGACCTGCCGGCCCGCCCTGTCGGTCAGCACGTAACTGTCGGCGATCTGGAAGCGCACCGCATCGCGGGCGCGCTGATGGAACGCGGGCAGGTCGCCCGCCACCAGATCGGGCGAAGACGCCAACATCTGCATGCCAGCCTCGACCGCCGTCAACTCGCGATCAAGAATCGCGGTGAGATTGCGGGCCAGGAATATCGTGTCGCGGAATATGCGCTCTTTCTGGATGACGTAGCTCTCGTACACCGCCAACGAGGCCACCACGAGCGCCGGGAAAATACAGGCGAACACCAGCAGCAGCAGACCGGTGCGCATGGAGTACCGGCGTGGCGGGCGCGCCCGCGCGCTGACCAAGCTTTCGCCGTCGGTCATGATCGTCAGGAATCCATGGCACTCGAAACGCGCGGCGCCCTGCGCCACGCGCGCTGTCCGAACCGCACTCCCCGCCCCATAGCGCCTCCCGATGCCTCGTTCCGGCCAATAAATGGCGGGAAGAGAAAGTCAGAAATTATTGCAAAACCCCGCAATCACACAATGAGCGCCAGCAACTGTCCCTGCCGTGCCGCGTCCGCCACAGCGGATTGACCGCCTCGCCGGGCGGTATCGGCGGCTACCCGGTCCATGACCGAACAGCATAGGATGAAACACCGCGTCCCCAATTTAATTCAAAACGCAGAGGCGCGCGACCGTTTCATTATGTTCCAGAATCTGCCTTCTTACACCGGGCGGCGTGGCATCGACCTCGGCCGCGGCTCCAAAATAGACCGGCCGGGCATGGTCGCAATATTCAACGCCGGTCTTCGGGACCACCGCGCACCCAGCCAGACTTGAGCCGAGCAGCCACGGCATCGTCATCGCTGCGAGCCACGTTCTCACGCACATGTTCCACCTCCTTGCGGGCCTGCCCGGCCCTGGCCTGGAGGCGGGCCTCGGTATCGGCGCGCTCCTGTTCGCGCCCCCGGGCCCGCCCCCTCCAATACACCCCGGCGACGGCGGCCAGGCCCGCCAGCAAGGCCGCCATCCAGCCGAGGCTACGCTTCACCCATGACTCAAGCATGTTCCAACTCCCCGGTCGCTTGCGCCGCCTGGGCATGCAGCGCGTCCCAGGTCTGGCGATGGGGTTTGCCCGGCCGCCAGGTGCGCAGGTACAACGCCCAGGCTGCATCGGCGTCGCCCGTGCGCGGCAGGCGCGCCGGATCGGTCCAAAGCAGCAGCCGCGCGAACGCGGCCGCCAGCACATCGTCCAGTTCCAGGCGCGAGTACACGGACGGCGCCGTCGGCGGCACCCCGCGAACCTGGCATACCTGGCGCGCCAGCGCCGCGCTGGCCGGATGCGCCAGCACGCCGCGCACGCCGCCGCCTTGTTCAAACTGCCAGAAGCCGCGCGCCGGACCACCGATCTGCCGCCGATGCACGAAACGGCTTTCCTGCAGGCCGATCGCCAGCAGCATGCAGCGCGCCTGCGGCGTGTCCATGGCGGCCGGCAGCAAGGCCAGCGCGGGCCGGATCGCGTCCCGCATCACTTGTTCAAGCGTCATGATTTCCTCCTTTCTCCGTACCCTGCCCCAAGCCCAGCGCCTTGCGCCGGATCTCGACCGCCCAATCGACCAGGTCCTGGTTCTGCAGCTTGGCCGTCAGGCGCAGATAGGCGCCCAGCACCCACCAGGCCGGCAGCCCCGCCAGCAGCATGCAAGGCCCCAGCACGTAGAACATGGCCAGCAGCCCGTCCTCGCCCAGGCCCGTGCGCTGGGCCAGCCAATAGGCGGACGAAACAATGTCGGGCATCCAGGCGATCATCCCGATCGCCAGCAAAGGCCCGAACAAGAACGAACTCACCACCGTACAGGCGGTGCGCGCCACGAACTCGCGCGAGCTGCGCGGCGGCATCAGCAACATGCCGATCAGCGCCGCCGTGGCCGCCGGCATGCCGAACGCCAGCGCAATCTTCAACGCGGCAAACCCGCCCAACCCCGTCGATCCCGGTTCCATATCCTTGCTACTCCTCTGACCACCCCGCATCCCTGTCTCCCGCCCATGACCGGGCGCAGGGAGGCGCCGGCCATGGAAGCAAAAAAGCGCGATCCGGGCGAAACTCTCGCCCGCTCGCGTCGCGCGCCCGCCAATGGGGCGCCTACACTCCTGATCCCACTCTGATTTCCGAACCTGCAATGAAGCCCTGGACCCGCCGACAGCCCCGCCGCAAACCCGCGCCCACCCTGGCCGATGCGCTCGATCGCTACCTGGCAGAGGTCTCAGCCACGAAGAAGGGGCACGTATCAGAGCAGTCCATAGCCCGCATCTGGCGAGCGACCCGGCTGGCGATCCGGCCGGTGGACCGGATCCGCAGCTCGGACTTGACCGAGTTGCGCGACGAATGGCTGAAGGACCGCGCGCCGGCCACCGTCGTGCGGCGCATGGCCTTCCTGTCCCACGTCTACACGGTGATCCGCAAGGATTGGGGTTTCGACCAGCTGGCGAACCCGGTTCAATTGGTGCGCAGGCCGGCGATCGACGATGCCCGCGACCGCCGGCTGTTCGACCGCATCACGCTGCGCGGCCTGTCCGAAGAGCAATGCCCGCGCCAGGAACTGGACTGGATCATCCAGGCCACCCGCTCCAGCGAGCTGCCCACCATCCTGACGGTGGCCCGGGAAACCGGCATGCGCCGCTCGGAAGTGGTCGGCATCCAGCGCGAGCACCTGGACCTGATGCATGGCGTGGTCCACCTGCCTCACACCAAGAACGGCCGCGCGCGCGACGTGCCGCTGACCCCGCTCGCGCGCGAGGCGCTACGCCGCTGGGTCACCGGCAAGCCAATGCGCGGGCGCATCTTCGCGATGCGTCCGGGCTCGGTCACGCGCGCCTTCATCCGCGCGCGACGCCGCGCCCGCCTGCGCTACGAAGCGCTGTGCCGTCATCACGGGCGGCGTCCCAACACGGCCTATTTCCGCGATCTGCGCTTTCACGATCTGCGGCACGAAGGCACCTCACAGCTGGCCACGGTGTTCCAGATCCACGAGCTGGCCAAGGTCAACGGCAACGTCGACACCCGCATGCTGCTGCGCTACTACCATCCGCATGGACGCGAGCTGGCGCAGAAGCTGGCGCGCAGTCCGCTGGGCAAGCGCCAGCTGGAACAGCTGCGCCGCGAACGGCTCGAAGGGCTGGACGCCCTGCCGCTCGCCGCATAGCGCGCAGATCCAGCGTCCGGCGCACGGCCTCCGACGAGACAGCTCCGCCGGACTACCGTCAAACGCCCGCGCCCTCGGCCGGACGCTGCGGCGCCGTATCGCTCAGCCAGGCGGGCAACGGTCCCCAGCCGGGATAGCGCACGTCGTCAACGCCGCCGCGCAGCTTGATCTTGCTGCCGATTGCATAGGACTCACCCGTTTCGGCCACCCATAGCGGCGTGGCACGATGGTCTTCGACCATCTGCCAGCCATTGCCCGTCCAGCGCGGCCAGCGGCCGCTACCGCCTGCGGGCGGCGCATCGGGATAGGCGCCAAAGGGCACGTTGTAGGCGCCGGGCGACAGGGGCAGGTCGTTGGCGACGGTCTCATAGAGGAACAGGCCGTCGTCGTCGGTTTGAAATACGGATTTGTGCATTGTTTTTCCTTTAAATGGGGTTTGCACTGCAAATGCGCGGGTGTTGGGTGGAAAGCAGTTAGACGCTGTTCAATACGCCAGTGGCACGCTTATTGACCTTGCCGCCGGCTTCAGCGGTGGGGCTGGGGGTGTCTTCTCCAAGACGCGTGACACAGGGCTGGCCTACGCAGCTCCGACCGGCGGTTCTGCGCCCGTCAGGTTTATGGATGCCGTATTCACACTTTCAGCGGGGGCACGAACGTCATCTGAAACTCGGGCAATGAATACTGCATATCACCCTCGGATCCATGCTTGACGTCCACCTCACTGCAAATGCGAGGGGGCTGGCGAGCAGGCAGGCTGACGCAAGTCAACGCATCGCGGGCCGCATGTATCTTCGCCCCATTGTC
>NZ_JCBANH010000064.1:0-35283 GCF_059760925.1 Achromobacter sp. 1011791174 | reverse complement strand
GACCTGGACGGCCGGCCGTCCAGCGGCAAGGACGCGCAGGTGGCCTATGCCGACGTGCCCGCGTGGCGCGCGCGCACGCTGTCCTATGTGCCCGGACGCAATGCGCGCCTGCTGCTGGCGCCGGGCGCGGAACTGCCGCGCGCGCCGGGCTGCGCAGCCCGCTGAGACCGCCGCCCCGCGACAGCGGCGCTGACCGGTCAATTCGGTTGCAGGCCGATCTGCCGCACCACCTTGCCCAGCGCGTCCAGGTCCGCCCGCGCCCGTTCGCGCGCCTCCTCGGGCGTGCCCACCACCGGCACCCAGCCCGCATCGGTCAGGCGCTTGCGCGCCGCGGGTTCGCCCAGCCCCGCCACCAGCGCGGCGTTCAGCCGCTGGATGACCGCGTCGGGCGTGCCGCGCGGCGCGGCCAGGCCGAACCAGCCCACGGCCGAGAATCCGGGCAGGCCGGCCTCCTCGGCCGTGGGCACGTCCGGATAGGCGGCCACGCGGTACTTGCTGGTGACGAACAGGCCACGGACCTTGCCCGCCTGGATGTAGCCGGCCTGCGCGGCGGCGTTGTCGATCATCGAGTCCAGGTGTCCGCCCATCAGATCGTTGACGGCGGGCGCGCCGCCCTTGTAGGCGATCACGTTCAGATCGATGCCGGCGGCGTTCAGGAACAGCATCTGCGTCAGGTGCGCCTGCGTGCCGATGCCCGCGTTGGCCGAGGTCACGCCGCCAGGCGTGGCGCGGGCCTTGCGGATGAAGCTTTGCAGGTCGCGCTCGGGCGCATCGGCGCGGGTGACGAAGACGAAGGGAATCTCGACCAGCGTGGTGATGGGCGCGAGGTCTTCCGTGGGCGTGAAGCGCAGCTTGTAAAGATGCGGGCTCACCGCCATCGCGCCGCTGGCGGTGAAGGCCAGCGTGTGACCATCGGGCTGGGCGCGGGACACGTACTCGAGCGCGATGGTGCCGCCCGCGCCGGGCTTGTTCTCGACGATCACCGGCTGGCCCAGCGCCTTCTGCAATACCTCCCCGACCACGCGGCTGAGCGTGTCCGAGGCCGAACCGGGCGCGTAGGGATAGACGATGGTGATGGGTTTGGGCGGATACCGCGCCTCGGCCTGCGCGCCGGCGGGCGACAGCCCGGCCAGCAAAAGCGCGGCCAGCGCTCGCTTGATGTTCATGGTGTTTCCCCAGTGATCGTGTGGTCGTGTGATCGGTCCAGATGGATCTGCTGCAGCAGCGGCACCGCCATCGCGCCGTAGACGCGCAGGACGGGCAGCATGTCCTCGCCATACCAGCCCGCCTCGTGCAGCAGGTTCAGCGAGCCCAGCGTGCGCCCGTTCCAGCGCACCGGCACATTGACGGCCGATTCGCAGCCCAGCGACAGGATCAGCTCGTGGTCGGGAAAGGCGGCGCGGATGGCGTCGGCGTCGGCGCAGAAGCGCGGCTCGCCCGCCTCGATGACGCGGGCATGGAACTCGCCACCGGGCACGATGGGCTTGGCGCCGCCCGGCGGATAGGCCAGCGGCGCGCTGCTGTAGTGGCGCACGCTCAGGCCGCGCGCCCAGTCCAGCGCCAGCACGGTGAACAGGCGATGGCCCAGGTCCCGCGCCAGCGCCGCGTCCAGCTGCCGCAGGCCGGCCTGCGGCTGTGAGCCGCCGGCCAGCACCCGCGCCAAGGCCGGCGCGCACGTCAGTTCAAAGGACCGTGGCATAGTCGAGCGTCTTGGGCGTGGCGGTCAGGGTGCGCGGCTCGCGGCCCACGACCACGGTATCGTCGATGCGAAAACCGCCGATGCCGTAGACGTACAGGCCGGGTTCCACGGAATACACCTCGTTGTCTTCCAGCGGCCGATGGCAGAACGCCATGTTCTCCGGGTATTCGTGATGGATGATGCCGATGGCATGGCCGGTGCGGTGCCGGATGTGGGCGGCGTAGCCCGCGCGCTCGATCACCGCCTGCGCGGCGGCGTCGATGCCGCTGACGGGCTGGCCGCTGACCGCGGCCTCGATGCCGGCCAGGTTGGCGTCGCGCGCCGCCGTCCACAAGGCCGCCTGCTCGGCGCTGGGCCGGCCGCAGAACCAGGTGCGCTCGTTCTCGATGGCCAGCCCGTTCAGGCGCGGAATCAGGATGTTCACCAGCACGTCGCCCTCGCGGATGCGCGCGCCGCAGGACGCGCCATCGCCATGCGGCGACGCGGACGCCGGGCCGCTCAGCGTCCAGGCCCGGATCACCTCGAACTGCTCGCCCGGAAAGCGCTCGGCGGCTTCCTGCACCCATAACGCGGCCATCGCGCAATCCAGCTCCTGCACCAGCCGCCCCGGACGGATGTTCTCGCGGTAGCGTTCCTGCAACCAGTCGGCCAGCGAGCCGATAGCCGCCATCACGGCGAGTTCTTCCTCGTGCTTGCGCCAGCGCAGCGCGCGGCATTCGCGGGTGCAGGGCAACAGGCGCAGGTCGGGCAACTGCGCGGCCGCGGCGGTCAGCGCCGGGCTGCCGCCCTCCACGCCGATGCGCGCCCGCGCCAGGCCCGCCCGCGCCAGGCGCTGCGCCAGCAGCTCGGGCAACTCCGACGGCAGCGGCAGGCGCTCGACCACGCGCGGATGCTCGGCGTAGAAGCTGACGTCGGTGATCCAGACCTTGCCCTGTTCGCGCGAGAAGCGCATGTGGTTGGTCGAAAGCTCGTTCATCACCAGGAAACCGTCGCCGTCGCGCGGCACCACGGCGTATATGGGCCGCTCCCAGGGCAGCACATCGGTATGGAAATTGGTGGCGAACTGGAAGAAGTCGGCCGAGGTGAACACCAGCGCGTCCAGGCGCAGGGCGTCCATCAGGTCATTCATCTGCTGGCGGCGGTGCCGCCAGACGGCAGTAGTCAGTCTGGGCATGTCGGATACCGGAAGTGGTGGGGTGCTACGGGTATTCTGGTATCGCCAACCATGGCCGACAAATGAATAATCCTGAGCTTTCCATTAGCGTTTACTCATACTTGGCGGAGCCACGGCATGGACTGGAACCTGGACCACATCGCCTGGGCGCGCCGCCTGAAGCTGCGGCACCTGGAGATTTTCCTGACGCTGGCGTCGGCCGGCAGCGTCACCGCCGCGGCCCGCCTGATGCACATGACGCAGCCGGCGGTATCGCACTGGCTGAGCGACATCGAAGACCTGGTGGGCACGCCGCTGTTCCTGCGCAACCGGGGACTGCGTTTGACCGAGGCCGGCGAAGTCCTGGCGCGGCATGCGCGCCGCATGCTGGGCGATCTGCGGCGCACCAGCGAGGAAATCGAGTCCGTGAAATCCGGCATCGCCGGCCGGCTGCACGTGGGCACCGTGCTGTCGGCCTCGCCGGTGCTGCTGCCGCGCGCCATCGCGGCCTTGCAGCGCGAGTTCCCCGGCATCTACGTGGAAGTGGTTGAGGGATTGGTCACGCCCCTGATCGAGCGCTTGCAGCGCCATGAACTCGACCTGATCGTCGGGCCGCTGGATGTGCGCGGCCATCAGGCCGGACTGCGCATGGAACCGTTGATGCGCGACACCTTCAGCATCGTGACGCGCCCCGGCCATCCGCTGGCCCGGCTGCGGCGGCCCGGCTGGAAGGAGGCCGCCGCGCATCCGTGGATCATGCCGCCGGCGGGCACGGTATCGCGCGGCAGGCTGGAAGAGGCCTTCGCCCAGGCCGGCGTGGCCACGCCCTCGCCGCGCATCGAGACCGCTTCGCTGGTGGCGCTGCAGGCGCTGCTGCACGAAACCGGCTATGTGTCGACGCTGGCCAGTTCGGTGGCGCAGCTGTACAAGCGCCTGAAACTGGTGGACATCGTCAGGCTGCCCGAGCCGCTGGCCTTTGGCGCGGTGGGTATGATGTGGAGCGCCGACGCGCCCAGCCGCGTGCTGGCGCAGCTGCAGGACAGCCTGCGCGCCACCGCCGGCATGCAGCAGGCGGCCGGCTGAACCGGCGCGCCCATTCACGAAGAGAGAGCCCGTGCAGATCGTTTCCGTACGCGACGAACCCGCCATCCGCCTGGATGCCATCCGCTACTTCCAGCAGCAATGGGCCAGCGCGGACACCATGATGATGTACGACGATGCCATCACCCGCTGCATCGGCGCCGAGAACCCCTTGCCGCAATGGTATGTGCTGCGCGACGGCGCGCGCCTCGTCGGCTGCGCCGGCCTCATCACAAACGACTTCATCAGCCGCGGCGAGCTGTATCCGTGGCTGTGCGCGCTGCATGTGGAGCAAGATCTGCGCGGCCGCAACCTGGGCGGGCGCCTGATCCGGCACGCGGCGGACCATGCCCGCGCGCTGGGATTCAGGTCGCTGCACCTGTGCAGCGACCTGCGCGGCTATTACGAGAAGTTCGGCTTCCAGCCCGACGGCGTCGGCTATCACCCGTGGGGCGAGACGGCCCAGGTGTACAGCCTGAGGCTGTAACGCTGGGCATCCGGCCTCAGGGCGCCGGGTTCGGATGACGCGCGTGGATCTGCGCGATGCCGTCCAGCGCTTCCTGCGGCAGCGTGACCTCCACGCTGTCGATGTTCTCCTTGAGCTGCGCCAGCGTGGTCGCGCCGATCAGGTTGCTGGTCACGAAGGGCTGCTGGTTGATGAAGGCCAGCGCCAGATGCGTCGGCGACAGGCCCAGCCGGCGCGCCAGGGCCACGTACTCGGCGGTGGCGGCCTCGGCCTGCGGATTGCTGTAGCGCGTGAAGCGCTCGTAGCGCGTCAGGCGCGCGCCCTCGGGCCGGGCGCCGTCCAGGTACTTGCCACAGAGCATGCCCATGGCCAGCGGCGAATAGGCCAGCAGGCCCACGTCTTCGTGGCGCGAGAATTCCGACAGGCCGCTCTCGAACACGCGGTTGAGCAGGCTGTAGGCATTCTGGATGGACACGATGCGCGGCAGCCCCTGGTTCTCGGCGTGCTTGAGGAACTGCGCCACGCCCCAGGGCGTTTCGTTGGACACGCCCACATGGCGTACCTTGCCCTCGCGCACGAAGTCCTGCAGCACGGACAGCGTTTCCTCGATGGCCACGGTCTGCTCGCCCTCGGTCCAGGGATAGGCCAGCTTGCCGAAGGTCGCCGTGGTCCGGTCGGGCCAGTGCAGCTGATACAGGTCCAGGTAGTCCGTCTGCAGGCGCTTCAGGCTGGCATCCAGCGCGGCGGTGAGGTTCTTGCGGTCCAGGAAGGTCTTGCCGTCGCGGATGTGGCCGGGACGCTTGGGGTCGCGCACCGGGCCGGCGACCTTGCTGGCCAGCACCACGTCCTGGCGGCGCTTGCGGCTGGCCAGCCAGGTGCCGATATAGGTCTCGGTCAGGCCCTGGGTCTGCGCCAGCGGCGGCACCGGATACATCTCGGCCGTGTCGATCAGGTTGATGCCGCGCGCCAGCGCGTAGTCGAGCTGCTCGTGCGCCTCTGCCTCGGTGTTCTGCTCGCCCCAGGTCATGGTGCCCAGGCCGATCAGGCTGACGTCCAGGCCGCTGCGGCCGAGTTTGCGGTATTTCAAGTTCTGCTCCCTGCGGATGGATGGGGCCGGGCCTGGGACAGGCGCGCGGGTCCCGGAAAGGCGACACCATACCGCAGGTCGCTTGGCAATCCGCTGACGGGCTGCCCCCCCCTGTCCGGCCCGCGATCCCTGGCCGGCCAGGCGCCAGGCCGATCCGCGCCCGGGCAAGGCGATACACTGCGTCATCGTCCCGCGCTTCACGCCATAAGCTCATGAAAAATAAATCCATAGGCGGCCTGGTCTATTCCACCGACGGCGGCCGCATGTGCCCCGCCTGCCGCCGCCCCGTCGCCGACTGCGCCTGCCAGGCCGCCGCGCCGGCCCCCGCCGGCGACGGCGTGGCCCGCATCTGGCGCGAGAGCAAGGGCCGCGGCGGCAAGAGCGTGACGCTGGTGCGCGGCCTGCCGATGGCCGGCCCGGCGCTGGAGCAGCTGGGCAAGCAGCTGCGCACGGCCTGCGGCAGCGGCGGCACCGTCAAGGACGGCGTGATCGAGATCCAGGGAGACCACCGCGAACGCGTCGCGCAGGCGCTGGCAAAGCTGGGCCATCGCGCCAAGCTGGCCGGCGGCTGAGACGCGCCCCCTACACCGCCGGCCGCGAGCGGCTGGCCCAGCCAGGCAAGAACATGAGCACGACTGATATCGACTTCGAGCCCGCCGCCGTGAGCGGCTGGCACGCCCACGTGTATTTCGACGCGGCCAGCCGGGACGCGGCCCACGCGTTGCGCGAACGCGTCATCGCGCGCTTCGGCGACAGGATGGAGATGGGCCGCTTCCACGAGAAGCTGGTGGGGCCGCACCCGTGCTGGAGCTACCAGATCGCTTTCCCGCCGGCGGAGTTCGCCGAGATCATGACCTGGCTGGCGCTGAACCACGGCGCGCTGGACGTGTTCGCGCATCCCAACACCGGCGACTCGCTGCGCGACCACCGCGACTGCGCGGTCTGGCTGGGCCGCAGCCATGCGCTCAACCTGCGGGCGCTGGGCGGCTGACCTCCAACCAGCACGGCGCCGCCGTCAGGCGTGCATGTAGGCCGCGTAGATCTGCGCCAGCCGCGCCGCATCGATGCCCTGACGCTGTTCCAGCGCCAGCGGATGATCGGTGTGTTCCAGCTCGATGTAGGGCCGCACGCCGTCGTCGCGCAGATGAACGTGGGTCTTCAGGCTGCCTTCCGTTTCCGGATAGACCTTGAAGCTGGCGGACAGCCAGCCGAAGAACGGCCCCAGGTGCGCGCGCCGGGGTTCGTCGTAGCTGTCCAGGTACTGGCTGAAGCTGGCTTCGCTCAGCGATACCCAGACGCCCCAGACGAAGGGCTCGTCCGCGCCATGCACGGGGATTTCGATGCAGCCGCGCACGAAGAAATACTTGCCGTCGACGACGCAGACGTCGGACGACAGCTCGCAGCGCGCGGCGCGTTCAGGCTCGGGAATCAGGTAGTAGAACAGCGGCGCTTCGGCGTCGAAGGCCGGCATGCCTTCATGCCATTGACCACAGGCCTTGCATTCGAAACGGAACATGGCGGTTTGGGCCGACGGGCGCCGGCGCGGCGTGGAAACGCCCTATTGTGCCGCAAGCCGGCGCGGCGGGAAGTTCGCCGCGCCGCCCGATCCCTCAGGCGTGGCTCAGGGCCAGCGCCGGCCCCGCCTGCCGCAGATCGCCGCGCAGCTTGAAGCGCGCCACCGTGCCGGCCAGAGCGCGCGCCTGGTCGTTCAGCAACGCGGCCGCGGCGGCCGACTGCTCGACCAGCGCGGCGTTCTGCTGCGTGGCCTGATCCATGTCGGACACGCTGCGGTCGATCTGGCTGATGCCCACGCTCTGCTCGGTCATGGCGCCGTGGATCTCGGTGACCAGCCGCTGCACGCGGTCGATGCCCTGCACGATCTCGGTCATGGTGACGCCGGCGGCCTGCACCCGCTCGGTGCCGCTCTTGACGTTCTGCACCGAGGCCTCGATCAGCGCCTTGATCTCCTGCGCCGAGGCGGCGCTGCGCTGGGCCAGCGTGCGCACCTCGCCGGCCACCACCGCGAAGCCACGGCCCTGCTCGCCGGCGCGCGCGGCTTCCACCGCCGCGTTCAGCGCCAGGATGTTGGTCTGGAAGGCGATGCCGTCGATCACGCTGATGATCTCGGTGATGCGCTCGGACGACTGCGAGATCGCGCCCATGGTGTGGACCGCGTCGGACACCACCTGGCCGCCGCGCTCGGCGGCGGCGCTGGCCTCGGTGGCCAGGCGCGTGGCCTGCTCGGCGGTCTCGGCGGTCTGCTTCACGCTGGAGGTCAGCTGGGTCAGGGCCGCCGAGGTTTCCTCCAGCGAGCCGGCCGAGGTCTCGGTGCGCTGCGACAGGTCGCGGTTGCCCATGTCGATCTCGCTGGTCGCGGTGCTCATGGAGCCCACGCCGGCGCGCACGTCCAGCATCACGGTGCTGATCTTGTCGACGAAGGCGTTGAAGGACTTGGAGATCTGCGCCACTTCATCGTGGCCCACCACGTCCAGCCGGTGCGTCATGTCGCCATCGCCCGAGCCAATCGTGTCCATCGCGTCGCGCACGGCGGACAGGCGCTTGAAGGCGCGCGAGGTGATCAGGCTGGCGATGGCCAGCGCGGCCAGCGTCAGCACCACCAGCGCGATCAGCGTGGCGTTGAACACCTGCGTCAGTCCCACCGTGGCCTCGGCCTTGTCCAGCGCCACCACCAGATACCAGTCGGTGCCGGGAATGCGCTTGGCCTTGACCAGCTTCTCGGCGCCGGCCAGCGTGATCACCGCCGGCTCGCCGCCGTCGCGCGCCAGGCCCTTGAGCGCCTCGGGCTTGAGTTCGGGCGCCACCTCGGTGGCGGGCTTGAGCGCGAACTTGTCGTCCACGTGGGAGATCACCTGACCGTCGCTGCCCAGCACGAAGGCCAGGCTGGACGGCGTGGGATGGATGGCCTGGATGATGGCCTTGACTCCGTCCAGCGCGACCGCGCCGCTCAGCGCGCCGATGGTCTTGCCCTCGCGCACGATGGGCGTGGTGAAGGCCACGTAGGGCTTGCCCGTGCCGGAATCGCCGTAGGGCTTGGTCACGGTCAGCTTGCCCGATTCCACCGCGCTCTTGTACCAGGGGCGCGAGGTCGGATCGTAGTCGGCGGGCGTGTTGGCCGTGGAAAAGAAGGTCTTGTCCGACCAGCCGACGCTGGTGATGGGGAAATCGTTGGTCTGACCCATCAGGCGCGTCAATCCGCGCGGGTCGCCCTTTTCCACCACGGCGGCGGTGGCCGAGACCGCCTGGGCCTTGTCCGCCGACCAGCGCTCGATGGCGCTGGCGTTGCCGTTGGCCACCGCGTCCAGCGTGCCGGCGATGGCCGACATCATGTTGTCGCGCACGATCTTGTAGGTCGTAACGCCGGAAAGGGCCAGCGCCCCCACCACGGTCAGCCCCGTGATCAACAGGATCCGGTTGCGCAGCGAAGTAATTTTCATGCTCTCATCTCAATGCATCGGCCCGGGCCGGGCCCGGCCGGCGATGCCGGTTCCATCCGGAACGCCACATCGCCTCACCGAACTTACGGCAGCGGGGGCCGCGACTTTAGCCGCGCAACGGGATTAGATTGTCGACACGCCGGGCGGCAGGCTCGTCCCGCAGCGTGAACACCGCCATCATGCGGTTCATCGCCGCCGCCTGCGACAGCAGGTTTTCCGACGCGGCGGCCGCCTCTTCCACCAACGCGGCATTCTGCTGCGTGATGTCGTCCATCTGCGCGATGGCCTGGTTCACCTGCTCGATGCCCGCCGTCTGCTGGGCCACCGCCGCGCCAATGCCGCCGACGAGGCCCGAGACCTCGCGGATCTCGGTCACCAGGCCCTGGATCACGGCGCCCGCGCGCGACACCTTGGCCGCGCCGCCCTCGATCTGCTCGACGGACAGCTGAATCAGGTCCTTGATCTCGCGCGCCGCCGTGGCGGACTTCTGCGCCAGGCTGCGGACCTCGCTGGCGACCACGGCGAAACCCTTGCCCTGCTCACCCGCGCGCGCGGCCTCGACCGCCGCGTTCAGCGCCAGGATGTTGGTCTGGAAGGCGATGCCCTCGATCACGCCGATGATTTCCGAGATGCGGGCCGCGCTGCCCTGGACCGCGCCGATCGCGGCATTGGCCTCGCGCGCCGCCGCCCCGCCCTGGTCGGCCAGATCGGCCGCGCCCCGGGCGCGCTCGCCGGCGGCCAGCGCCTCGGCCGCGTTCTGGCGCGCCGTGGCCGTGAACTGTTCCATCGAGGCCGCGGTTTCCTCCAGGCTGGCTGCCTGTTCCTCGGTGCGACGCGACAGATCATGGTTGCCGGCGGCGATCTCGCCCGCCGCGCCTTCGATCGCGGCGGCCCCGGCCTGCACCTGACGCACCGTGCCGCTCAGTCCTTCGCTCATCCGGTTCAGCGACGCCAGCAGCCGGGCCGTCTCGTCGCGCCCCTGCGGCGCGGCGCGCGCGCTCAGGTCCGACTCGGCCACGCGCCGCGCCAGCGCCGCCGCCTCGACCAGCGGCCCGGCGATCGAGCGCGCGATCAGCACGCCCAGCGCGAGCGCGGCCAGCGCCAGGACAACCAGCACGCTCCACAGCGCGATCTGCTCGCGCCCGATCCGAGCCACCTCGCGCTCCAGCAGCCCGGTCGCCAGCGCCGTGGCGCCGTCGATCTCGCGGTACAGCGCCTCCAGCTGCGCGGTGGCCTTGCCGAAATAGCCGCGCCGCTCCTCGTCCGCCAGGCTCGCGGCGCGCGCCAGCGAAGCGCGCGTCAGTTCATCCATGCCGTCCAGCGCCTGCCGCACCCGCCCGGCGGCGGCATCGATCTGCGCCGCCAGCGCCGGCGCGCCGGTTCGCGCGCGTTCCAGGTTGCGCGCGATGTTCGCGCCCATGTCGCGCGCGCGCGCCAGCCCGGTGTCCACCGCCAGGCGCTGCGCCGCGCCCGGCTCGCCGGCCGCCAGCGCCGCCGCCGCGCGGGCGCGCACCTGGCCCAGCGTCTCGGCCGCCACGGGCAGGTCCTGATAGGCCGCCGCGATCAGCGCGGACGCGCCCAGGTCCGCATCGAGGCTGAGCTTGAAGTCATCCAGCAGCGTGTTCTTGAACAGCAGCAGTCGCGCGACCAGCGCGGTATGGCGCTCGAAGCTCGCGGGCGCGGCGATATCCGCGTCATCCACCTGCTTGCGCAGCGCGCGCCATTCCTGGGCCAGCGCATCGAGCGTGGCCAGCGCCGGGGCGGGCGCGGCCGCCTCGCGCAGCCGCGTGTCCAGCTCGCGCCATTGCGCATCGACGCCGGGCGCCAGCCGGCGTCGTTCCTCGCCCGCCTCGCGGCCCCCGTTCAGATGCAGGTTGGACAGCCCGCGATGCGCCTGCACCAGGCGCACGGCCTGCAGCAACGTGGCGACCGGGCGCGCGCCCGCGGCCTCCAGGCGCTTCTGCGCCGCGGTCTCCCACGACGCCTTGACGTACAGCAGCAACGGGACGGCGAACAGGATCAGGCTCAACCCACCCAGCAGCAGGAATTTCCGCTGTAGCGACAACATGCCGAGCAGACGTTTCATATTCGTACTTCCCTATCGTCTGGCCGGGCTTTCCACCATGTCTGGCGTGTCGTGACCGGCAAAACTCCTTCAACCCGCTTACGGCAGAGGGGTTGCAAACTATAGAGCTGCTTCATGGTCGGTTTGCCTTAAGTCAAACCGGCGCCGAATTTTCCGCGCCGCGCGGCCGGCGCGCGGGCGCGCCTGAGCTAAGCCTGCGCGCCGCCGAACACCATGCAGACCGGGCTGCCCGTGCGCGTTTCTCCCGGCATGCGCGCCAGCGCGCCGCTCGCGGCGTCGACACGGAAGGCGACGATGCTGTCGCTGTCCTCGTTCAAGGCATACAGCCAATCGCCGCCCGGCATCAGCGCCATGCTGCGCGGCGTGCGTCCGCCGGACGCCACGGCGCCGATCCAGGACAGGCGGCCGCTGGCCGCGTCGACCCGGAACGCGGCGATGCTGTCGTGCCCGCGATTCGACACATACACGCGTTCGCCCCGGGCATCGACCAGAATGGCGGCGGCGCGGTTGTTGCCCGTGTGCGTATCCGGCACGCTGGGCAGGATCTGCATGGGTTCGAGCGCGCCGCTGGCCGCGTCATACCGATAGACCGTCACGGTCGAATCCAGCTCATTGACGCAATAGGCGTGGGACGCCGCCGGGTGGAAGGCCAGATGCCTCGGCCCCGCGCCTTCGCGCGCCACGGCGACCGGCGACGCGGCGGCGGTCAACAAGCCATCCGTCCAGCGGAACGAGAAGATCCGGTCCAACCCCTTGTCCGGCACGATCACGTGGCGGCCATCGGGCGCGAAAGGATTGGCGTGCGGCTTGGCCTGCTTCTGCTCGATCCGATGCGGCCCCGGCGTCCCTTCCAGCGGCAGCAGCTGGCTGGCCGGCCCCAGCTCGCCATCGGCGCCGATCGGCAGCACGGCGACGCTGGCGCCGATATGGTTGGACACGATCACGTGCCGTCCCGTCGGATCGATGGCCAGATGCACGGGATTCAGGCCGCCCGTGTCCTGTCGATTCAGCGGGCGAATCCGCCCGTCGCCCTGATCGACCACGTAGGCGCTGATGCCGGTGGTGTCGCCGTGCACGGCATACAGCCGATCGCCGCGCGCGTTCAGCGCCAGGTAGGAGGGGTTCACCAGCCCTTCCAGCACCTGCGCGAGTTCCAGCCGGGCGCTGGCCGGATCCACCTTGAACACCGAGATGCCCGCGCCGCGCGCATTGCGCTCGCGCGTGGTGCGACAGCCTAGGTATGCGTACATGCGACCTCCCCGCCTTGCGCGGCGCTGGCCGCCGGATCCGTGTTCATGGCCACTTCCTCACTTGTCCGCCGTGATGTCGGCGCGCTCGACGATGGCGGCGTACTGCTTGCTTTCGCTGGCGATGAAGGCGGCGAACTCGGCGGGCGGCAGCGGCGCCGGCTCGCCGCCCTGCTCGCGCAGGCGCTGCGCCAACGCCGGATCGGCCAGCGCGTCGCGCACCGCCTCGTACACCCGCTGCACCACCGCCGGCGGCGTGCGCGCGGGCGCGTACAGGCCGAACCAGTTTTCCAGCGCGTAGGCCGACAGGCCCGGGGTCTCGGCGATGGCGGGGATGTCCCTGGCGAAGCTGGCGCGCGTGGCCGACGTCACCGCCAGCGCCTTCACGCGTCCGCCCTGGATGAAGGGCGCGGCGCCCGCGTAGCTGACGAAGGTCATGTCGACATTGCCGCTGGCCACGTCGGCCAGCTGGCCGGACGCGCCCTTGTACGGCACATGGACCATGGTGATGCCGGCCAGCGATTGCAGCAGCTCGCCGTTCAGGTGCTGCGGATTGCCCACGCCGCTGGTGGCGTAGGTCAGCGCGCCGGGCTTGGCGCGCGCGCGCTCGACCAGCTCGGCCACGCTGGACGCCTGCAGGGACGGCCCCGCCACCAGCACGTTGGGCACGCGCGTCACCAGCGTCACCGGCGCCAGGTCCTTCTCGGGCGAGTACAGCATGCGGCCCTTGTAGACGTAGGGATTGATCGCCGTCTCGCCGGCCGAGCCCAGCAGCAGCGTGTAGCCGTCGGGCGCGGCCTTGGCCACGTATTGCGCGCCCAGCATGCCGCTGGCGCCGGGCTTGTTCTCCACCACGATGTTCTGCTTGAGCGTGTCGCGCAGCTTTTCCGCCAGCAGGCGCGCGATGGCGTCGACGCCGCCGCCGGCCGAAAAGGGCACGATCAGCGTGACCGGACGGCTGGGATAGTCCTGCGCGGCGGCGGGCGCGGCAGGGATGAAGGCCCCCGCCACGAGCGGGGTCAGGGCGGCAAGCAGCCGTCGGGTAAATCGCATGGCAGTCTCCTGTGCCGGCATTGGGTTCGGGCTGGGACAGGTCCGCCCGCGCTGCGCGGTCCGGCCAGTCCTCTCTTTCTATATTGCATTTTTAAATCTTAAAATGCAATAATGCCGGCATGGATACTTTCCCCGATTTCACGCCCGCCACGCTGCGCGTGGGCGCGCGGGACTACCGCATCGTCGACCTGCCCGCGCTCGGCGCGGACTATCCGCGCCTGCCTGTGGTGCTGCGGCTGCTGCTGGAAAACGTCGTGCGCCACCAGCGCGGCGCGGAACGCGCGGCCACGGTGGCGGCGCTGTTCGACTGGTTGCGCGACGGCGCCAGCGAAGCGGAAATCGCCTTCCAGCCCGGCCGCGTGCTGATGCACGACACCACCAGCACGCCGGCGCTAGTGGATATCGCCGCCATGCGCGACGCGCTGGCCGAGGCCGGCGCCGACCCGGCCCTGCTCAACCCCACGCTGCCGGTGGACGTGTCGGTCGACCACTCGCTGGCGGTGGAGGTCCATGCCCGCCCGGACGCGGCCCGCGTCAACATCGGCCACGAGATCCGCCGCAACGGCGAGCGCTACCGCTTCCTGCGCTGGGCCGCCGGCGCGCTGCGCGGCGTGCGCATCCATCCGCCCGGCACCGGCATCATGCATACGTTGAACCTGGAACAACTGGCCGTGCTGGTGCGCGAGCTGGACCTGGGCGGCGAACGCTGGGCCGCGCCCGACATGATGATCGGCACCGACAGCCACACGCCCATGATCAACGGCATCGGCGTGCTGGGCTGGGGCGTGGGCGGACTGGAAGCGCAGACGGTCATGTTCGGCATGCCCACCATGCTGCGCATTCCCGACGTGATCGGGGTGGAACTGACCGGCGCCCTGCCTCCCGGCGCACTGGCCACCGACCTGGCGCTGACGGTCACGCAGCGGCTGCGCCAGATCGGCGTGTCCGGCGAGTTCGTGGAATTCTTCGGCCCCGGCGTCGCCACGCTGTCCGCCGGCAGCCGGGCCGTGGTCGCCAACATGGCGCCGGAATACGGCGCCACCACCGGCTACTTCCCGCCCGACGAGCGCACGCTGGACTATCTGCGCCAGACCGGCAGAAGCGCGGACGCACTGGACCTGGCGCGCGCCTACCTGCGGCGCAACGGCCTCTGGTTCGACCCCCAGGCCCGCCCGCGCTACACGCGCACCATCACCATCGCGCTGGACGGCATCGCCAGCCACGCGGCCGGCCCGGCGGACGGCCTGCCGGCCTATCCCGTGGCCATCGCCGCGATCACCAGCTGCACCAACACCTCGGACCCGGCGCTGCTGATCGCGGCCGGCCTGCTGGCGCGCAAGGCACGCGCGCGCGGACTGGCCGCCGCGCCCTGGGTCAAGACCTCGCTGGGGCCGGGCTCGCCCGCCGCCGCCAGCTACCTGCGCCGCGCCGGGCTGATGGACGATCTGTCCGCCATCGGCTTCGACATCGTAGGCTACGGCTGCACCACCTGCATCGGCAATTCCGGTCCGCTGCCCGAACGCGTGGCCCGGGCCGCGCAGGCTGGCCAGGTCCGACCCGTGGCCATCCTGTCGGGCAACCGGAACTTCCCCGGCCGCGTGCATCCGGATCTGGAGCTGGGGTTCCTGGTGTCGCCGCCACTTGTGATCGCCTATGCGCTGGCCGGCGACGCCGAGCGCGACCTGGACGCCGAGCCGCTGGGCGTCGACGCCGACGGCGCGCCGGTCCTGCTGCGAGACATCTGGCCCAGGGACGCGGAAATCCAGGCCTGTCTGGACGCCGGCCTGGACGCCGCCGATTTCGCGCGCGACTTCCAGGCGGCGCAGGCCAACCCCGACTGGCATGCGCTGGCGGCGCCCTCGGGCACGCGCTTTCCCTGGCGGCCGGACTCCACCATCCTGCGCCGTCCGCCCTTCGCGGCGCTGGACGCCGGCAGCCTGCTCGGCCATTACACGGCCCATCCGCTGCTGGTGCTGGGCGACGACGTCACCACCGACCACATCTCGCCAGCCAGCGCCATTCCGCCCGACAGCCTGGTGGCCGATTTCCTGGCGGCGCGCGGCGAAGACCGGCGCGACCTGAATGTGTTCGCCTCGCGTCGCGGCAACTGGGAAGTGATGCTGCGCGCCGCCTTCCACAGCCGCAGCCTGGTCAATCTGTACGCGCCCGTGGCGCCGGTGGCGCACACGCTGCACGCGCCCTCGGGCCAGACGCTGCCGCTATGGGAGGCCGCCGCGCGCTACCGCGACGCCGGGCTGCCGGTGGTGCTGGTCGCGGGCGAGCGCTACGGCACCGGATCGTCGCGCGACTGGGCCGCCAAGGGCCAGCGCCTGCTGGGCATCCGCGCCGTGCTGGCGCTGAGCTTCGAGCGCATCCACCGCAGCAACCTGATCGGCATGGGCATTCTGCCACTGCGCCTGCCGCCGCAGTGGGGCCCAAGCCGTCTCCAGCTCGCGCCCGGCGACCGCATCGACATCGACGCGCCGGCCAGCGCGCTGCGGCCGCGCGCCAAGGTGCCGGTGCGCGTGCTGCGCGCCGATGGCGGACAGCTCGCCTTCGAGGCGATCGCGGCCGTGGAAACGCAGCTGGAGACCACGCTGCTGGCCGCAGGCGGCGTGATGCCGCGCATCCTGCGGCAGGCGCTGGACACGGCCCCGGAGCGTCCGGACGCCGCATGAAACCGGGTTACAGTGGAGCGCATGAAATCGCAGAGCTCCATCGCCGCGCAGATCGTGGGCCTGATCCAGGCCGAGGCCATGCCGCCCGGTTCGCACCTGCCCGCGCAGATGCTGGCCGACCGGCTGCGCGTGTCGCGCTCGCCGGTCAACGAGGCGCTGCGCCAGCTGGCCGACAAGGGCCTGGTGGCGCGCATGCCGAACCGCGGCTATTTCGTGGCGCGGGATGCGCCGGACGCGCGGTCGCTGTCATTGGACAACACGCCGGATCCGGCGCGCGAGGCCTACTTCCGAATCGCCGACGACCTGCTGGGCGGCGCGCTGCCGGAGGCCGTCACCGAATCGCTGCTGCGCCAGCGCTACGGCCTGACGGCCAGCCAGCTGAACGCCGTGCTGGACCGCATCGGCGCCGAAGGCTGGATCGAGCGGCGGCCCGGCTACGGCTGGGAATTCTCGGCCATGATGCGTACGCCCGATGCGCTGCTGCAATCCTACCGGCTGCGGCTGGCGCTGGAGCCGGCGGCGCTGCTGGAACCCGGCTACCGGCTCGACCCCGCCGTGCTGGCGCGCTGCCGCCAGGCCGAAATGCACCTGCTGGACGGCGGCATCGAGACCGACAGCGCGGACCAGCTGCACGATCGCGGCGTGCGCTTTCACGAATCGCTGGTCGAAGCGTCGGGCAACGCCTTCTTCATCGACGCCATCCGCCGCGTGAACCGCGTGCGCCGGCTGCTTTCGTACCGCTCGATGCGCGACCGCAAGCGCTACCGCGAACACTGCGAGCAGCACCTGCGCATCCTCGACCTGCTGGAACGCGAACGCAACCAGGAAGCCTCGGATGCCATGCGCGAGCACCTGTCGAGCACGCTGCGCAACATCGCCCTGATCACCCCCCTCCTGCGTTCGCCCGACGCCGGGCATCCGAACGCGCGCCCCTGATCCGCGGGCATCGACCCGCGCGCCCGCCATGAACCCATCCATCGCCCTGGCCTTCTGCCCCACCGGAAAACTGCGTGCCGCGATCAATCTCGGCAACCCCATCCTCGCCCGCCTGGACGCGGCCAGCGGCCAGCCCGCCGGCGTCTCGGTCGACCTGGCGCGGGCCTATGCCGGCGAACTCGGCGTCGAACTGGAGCTGGTTGTGGTGGATGCCGCCGGCAAGTCGGTCGACATCGTGACGCAGGCGCAGGCGGACATCGGCTTTTTCGCCGTCGATCCCGTGCGCGGCGCGGGCATCGCCTTCACCGAGCCCTATGTGCTGATCGAGGGCGCCTATCTGGTGCGGCAGGACTCGCCGCTGCGCGCCAACGAAGAAGTGGACCGCGCCGGCCTGCGCGTGGCCGTGGGCAAGGGCAGCGCCTATGACCTGTACCTGACGCGCGAGCTGAAGGCGGCCGAAATCGTGCGCGCGCCGACCTCGCCCGCCGTGGTCGACACCTTCCTGGAACAAAAGCTGGACGTGGCCGCCGGCGTGCGCCAGCAGCTCGAGGCCGACGCGGCCCGCCGTGCCGGGCTGCGCCTGCTGCCGGGCCGCTTCATGGTGATCCGCCAGGCCATGGGCTGCCCCAAGGGCTATCCGGCCGAGGCCCAGCGCCACCTGGCTGATTTCGTCGAGCGCATGAAGGCCGGCGGCTTCGTCGCCGACGCGCTCGCGCGCCACGGCATCCAGGGCGCCTCGGTGGCGCCGGCGGCGGTCAGATCGGAATCGGCGGGCGCCTGACCTCGGGCTTCAGGCGCCTGGCCTCCTCGATGTGCCGGGCGGTGTTGCGCACGATGGCCTCCAGCACGCGCCGGCCCTTGTCCGCGTCGGCCACGGTAGCGTCGCCGCTGATGCCCGATTCATGTCCCCGCAGCATTTCCTCGGCGGTGATGCGCACCGAGATCACGTTCTGGTCGAACGGCGGCTGATAGGGCATGGGATTGGTCGGGAACGATCCGCCCGTCTGATGCGGCTTGCCCGGAGCGGCCTGCGACATGTCCACCAGGTCCGGCCGCCAGTGCAGCATGAACGAGGTCTCGCTGTCGCCGCCATGGCCGTTTTCCCCGGCCTGGCAGATCTCGCCGACTTCCCGGCGCGCGATCAGGCCGGCGTCGACCACGGACACATAGGCGCCAGTGGAAAAGCGCAGCTTGGCGGCGGCGATCTCCATCGGCGGCAGGTTGGCGATGCGGTTGCCGTTGACGAACACGATCTTCCTGAAGCCGTGGTGGATCAGCGATTCGCCGATATCCACCATCACGCTGATCAGCGTCTCGGGCCGGAAGGTCAGCGCGCCGCAATAGGCCAGGTGATGCGGCGACCAGCCCACGTGCTGCGGCGGCGCGACCAGCGTGCCGGTGGCCAGGGCCGCGCCCTCGGCCACGGCGATCGCCCAGCCGGTGTCGACCATGAGCGGCGTGTGGCGGCCGTGCTGCTCGGTGGCGCCGATCGGGACCAGGATCAGGTCGTCGTGCTTGAGATATTCCTGGACCGAAGTCCAGCTACGTTCGTGCAGCCAGGGGCTGGAGGTCAAGAGCATGATGATTCTCGCGGGATAAGGGATGGACTGAGGATAGGCAAGGCGGCGCGGTGTCCCGTCGGACGCCGCCGGCCTCACTGGAGCTTGATGCCGGCATCCTTGATGACCTGCTTCCATTTCACGTTCTCGTTGCGCATCAGCTGCGTGAAGTGCGCGACCGAACCGCCCTGCGGCAGGATGGACAGCTCGGCCAGCCTGGACCGCACCTGCGGATCCGCCAGCGCTTCATTGATGGCCTGGTTGAGCGTGTTGACGACGGCGCCGGGCGTGCCCGCCGGCGCCACGAAGCCCAGCCATTGATCGATCTCGAAGCCCTTGAGGTCGGGGTATTCGGTGACCGCGGGCACGTCGGGAAGGAAGGGAGACCGCGCGGCGCTGGTCACGGCCAGGGCCCTGAGCTTGCCCCCCTTGATGTAGGGCAGCGCCTCGGGCGCCAGCGCCACCATCACCGGCACATGACCGGCCATCACGTCCTGCAGGGCCGGCGCGCCGCCCTTGTACTGCACGCTTTCCGCGTCGACCTTGGCGTACTTCTTGTACATCTCCATGGCCAGGTGGCTGGGCGTGCCGGTGCCGGCGGTCGCGTAGCTCACGCGGTTGTTCCTGAGATAGTCGGTCAGCTGCGGCACGCTCTTGACCGGCGTCTGGGGATTGACCACGATGAAGCTCGGCATCTTGACCGCGGTCACGATGGGCGCGAAATCATGCAGCACGTCATAGGGCAGCTGGTACAGCCAGGGATTGACGGCCAGGCCGGCCATGGTCGCCAGCATGATGGTGTAGCCGTCGGCGGTGGACTTGGCCACGTAGGCCGACGCGATCTGCTCGCTGGCGCCGGGCCGGTTCTCGACCAGCACCGGCTGCCCGAACTTCGCGGCCAGCTTCTCGCCCAGCATGCGGGCCACCACGTCGGTCGAGCCGCCCGGGGCATAGGGCACGACGATCTTGAGCGGGCGCTCGGGAAAATCGGCGGCCGCCGCGCCAGGCGCGGCCACGGCCAGGACGGCCCCTCCCAGGATCGCGGCGCGCAACGTCGCGATCCAGCCGCCACAGGGGAATATGCGGTTCCTCATTGCGAACTCCTTGCGGATGGTCGCCGGCCCATCGTTCTCGGGCTTGCCGCCCGGCTACGACTTGTTGATATGGGTACTACCTGTGCAACGGAACAGCTTATGAATGCGCTTGCGCCCGCCCGGGAGGCAACGCCCCTCGCGTGGACAGGGCGCGGCTCAGGACGCCGCCGCCAGAATGGTCTTCAGCTGCGCGAGCAGCCCGGGCCTGGGAGCCGGGAAACGCTCGTCCAGCGCCGCCGTGCCCACCGTGAAACCCGCCGCGCCCGCGTCGCGCACGATCTGGATGCGGGCCGTGGTGTCGATGGAGCCGGCCATGATCACGGGCACGTCGGCCTGCCGGCAGACCTCGGCCATCAGCATCGGCACGTCGACGCTGGCGCGATAGGCCAGCAGGTCCAGCCCGTGCACGCCCGGCAGCGCGCCGATGCGGCGGGCGCTGGCGACGATCTCCTCCAGCGTGCCGCCCAGGATGCTGGGATGGCCGTAGACCTCGCCCGGAAACGGGTAGTAGCGGATGCGCGAGCCGGCCAGCAGCGGCAGCACCTCGTCCACGTGCGTGCCGCCCAGCAGGTAATCCACGCCCAGATCCAGCGCCACCCGCACCGACGTCAATTCGCTGTCCAGGTCCTGAGACACCACTTCCAGATAGCTGGACGCGCCCGCCGCCTTGATGCGCTGGTTCAGCCGCGCCAGCTCTTCCACCGGCTGGCCGATGTCCTTGAAGCCAATGTGGCGCACACCGGCCTCCAGCGCGGTTTCCAGATACTCGGCGGCTCCCGCGACGGTGCGGTCGTTGCGCGTCAGCATGAAGATGAAATCGGGATGGCTCATGGCGTCTGGTCCTTGGAATGGGCGGCGAGGCGGAAGGCGTAGTCGATGGCGGTCTGCAGGCTGGCCGGGTCGGCCTTGCCCTGCCCGGCGATGTCGAACGCCGTGCCGTGGTCGGGACTGGTGCGCACGAAGGGCAGGCCCAGCGTGATGTTGACGCCCTGGTCCAGGCCCAGGTACTTGACCGGAATCAGGCCCTGGTCGTGGTACTGCGCCACCACCACGTCGAAGCGGCCCTGGCGCGCCTGCATGAAGACCGTATCGCCGGGCCAGGGGCCGCTGGCGTCGATGCCCTCGCGCCGCGCGGCCTCGATGGCCGGCAGGATGATGCGGGCTTCCTCGTCGCCGAACAGCCCGCCTTCGCCGGCGTGCGGATTCAGGCCCGCCACCGCCACGCGCGGCGCGGCCACGCCCAGCGCGCGCCCGCCCTGGTGCGCCAGCCGGATGGCCGACATCTGCGCGTCGAAATCGGCGCGCTCGATGGCCTGGCGCAGCGAACAGTGGATGGTCACGAGCACGGTGGCGATGACGTCATTGGCCAGCATCATGGCCACGCGGCCGGCGCCGCCGCGATCCGCCAGGATCTCGGTGTGCCCGGGATACGGCACGCCGGCGGCGGACAGCGCCTCCTTGTGGATGGGCGCGGTCACCATGCCGGCCACGCGCCCGTCGCGGGCCAGGTCGATGGCGTGGCAGATGGCCTGATAGGCGGCCTTGCCGCTGGCCGGATCGACCCGCCCCAGCGGCGGCGGCGCCGCCATCTCGGACGACGGCAGCAGGCGGATGGCGTCCGGCTCGAAGGCCGCGGCGGACACGGCCTCGCCCACGTCGCTCACCACGCGCAGGCGATCGGCGGCGCCCAGCGAATCGAGCGCGCGCGCCATCACGGCGGCATCGCCCACCACCACGCAGCGCCGCGCGTAGTCGGGCTGCAACAGGGTCTTGGCGACGATCTCCGGGCCGATGCCGGAAGGGTCGCCCATGGTCACGGCCATGGGCAGAGCGGAAGCGGACATTGAGGGCTCCAGGAGAAAAGGGACGGTTATTGACCGAGCAGGCGCCAGGCGGCGGCGCGCAGTGTGTCGGGGCCGCCGAAGCCGCCCGCCTTCATCGCGAGCAGCAGCGAGCGGTCGCGGCCGGCCAGGCCGGTGACGCCCAGCGGAAAGCCGGGTTCCAGTTCGGACAGCAGCGTGAAGGCATGTATGCCCTGCGCGTCGAGCAGGGCGGCCATGGTATCGCCGCCGGTGGCGATCAGGGCGTCGAAGCTGTGCGCCATGAGCGCGCGGCGGGCCTGCCTGACCAGCCCGGCCAGCACCCTGGCCGAATCGCCGTCGGGTTGCGCGGGCGCCTGCAGGAACACGACGCAAGCGTCGGCGCGGATCTCGTCGGCGTCCTGGATGCGCTGCGCGCCGGCGGCCTGCAGCGCGGCGCATTGTTCATGACTGACGCGATTGGCGCTGCCCACCACGACCAGCACGCGCGACGCGCGGCGCGACGCCTGCGGCGCGGCGGCGCGCGCGCCGAGCTGGAAGGCGAGCGCCTGCGCCATGCCGGGCGACCCGGCCCACAGACAGGCGTGCAGGGACAGTTGCGCCACGCGGTCGTTCAACGCCTGCTGGCTGCTGGCGTCCAGCACCAGCACGCGCGCCTTGTTGGCGGCGGCGCGCAGTTCGGCCACGCTCGCATCCTCGGGCACCACGATGGCCGGTCCCAGGGCCGGATCGACCAGATCCAGGATGCGCGAGGTGCGCGCCGGATGCACGGGGTCCTGGCCATAGGAACTGGCGGCCACCAGCTTGCCGTGCACGTACTGGTTGCCGCCCAGCGTCAGCCTGCCCGCGTCGGGAAAGGCCGGCGCCACCACCAGCAGCTGGCGGCGGCTGGCGCGGAACGCGGCCGACAATTCTTCGCGCACATGGCCGCGCAGCGTCGAGTCCATGGTCTTGTACAAGGTGCCGCAATCGGCCAGCGCCCGCGCGGCGCGCCCCACGACCTGGCCGGCCTCGGCCTCGCCGAGCGCGCGGCTGCCGGTGTCGACCGACAGCACCGGCGCGTCGGAACGCGTCAGGCCGCCCCGGCTGATATGCGCCACGCCGGCCCATTCCATGAAAGGGCCGGCGCCGTCGGCGGCGCTGGTCAGGTCGTCGGCGATGATGCCGACCTGTTTCGCGGGGTCTTTCTGCGTATTCATATTGGTGATTAAAATGCAGATCACCAGGCAGAAAAATCCATACTTTCTGACTTTTTATGGTGATAGAACCTCACCAATGAAAACGACCCGACGCCCTTCCCTGAACGATATGCGCGCCTTCGAGGCCGTCGCCCGGCTGGGGTCCATGCGCGCGGCGGCCGATGCGCTGGCGCTCACCCACGGCGCGGTCAGCCGGCGCGTGGCCAAGCTGAGCGACGACCTGGGCCTGGAGCTGTTCGAACCCGCCGGCCGGGGCCTGCGCCTGACGGCCGAAGGTCAGGCCCTGGCCTCGGCCATGGGCCGGGCGCTGGCCCTCATCAACGACACCATTGATTCGCTGCGCGACCGCGACGCCAAGCGTCCGGTGGTGCTGTCCTGTGAACGCTCGGTGGCCATGCGCTGGCTGATCCCTCGGCTATCCGCCTTCCAGGACCGCCACCCGGAGATCGAGCTGCATCTATCGGTCGGCGGCGGGCCGCTGGATTTCTCGCGCGACCAAGTGTCACTGGCGCTGCGCCGGCTGGACTTCCCCGTGAATCCCGACTGGCGCGTCACGCCGCTGATGCGCGAAAGCATGGGACCGGTCATGACGCCAGCCCTGCTGCCCGGCTTCGAGGCCGGCGACTATGTGGCGCTGGCCTCGCGCACACGCCCGGCGGCCTGGGACGACTGGCTGGGCCGGCAGCCCGGCCGCGCCGCGCCGCGCGCCACGCGCTACCTGGACCACCATTTCCTGATCGTCGAAGCCGCCGCCGCCGGCCTGGGCGTGGCGCTCTGTCCGCGCATCCTGGCGCTGGACGACCTGCGCAGCGGCCGGTTGGCCGCGCCGCTGGGCTTCACGCCCGACGGCTCGGAGTATGGCCTGATCGAGCCCAAGACCGTGCCGCCCGGCGCGGCGCCGGCCCTGGCGGCGCTGAAGGACTGGCTGACCGGCGCGGCGCGCGAAGCCGACGCCTGAAGACAGCGTGGCCAGGCTGGCGGCTCGCGGTTGACGCGCGCCGCGCGCCTGCATAGGCTGCGCATTCCCTCCACCCGCACAAGGCATGGCGCATTCCATGGTCACCTGCTATCTCCGCTACGTCATCGACCCGTCCAAGCTGGCCGAATTCGAACATTACGGGAAACTCTGGATCCCGCTGGTCGAGAAATTCGGCGGCCGCCACCACGGCTACTTCCTGCCCTCCGAAGGCGCCAACAACATCGCGCTGGCGCTGTTCACCTTCCCCAGCCTGGCCGCCTATGAAACGTACCGGAATCAGTCCAAGGACGATCCAGCATGCGCGGCGGCGTTCAAGTATGCCGAAGACACACGCTGCATCCTGAGCTACGAGCGCAGCTTCTTCCGGCCGGTTTTCGGCTGATCACGGACGGGGCCGGCGCGCGCCGGACCCACGTCCGCATCGCGCTCAGGACAGCTCGCGTCCCTTGGTCTCGGGCAGCAGCAGCGCGGTCAGGATCACCATCACATAGGCCCCGGTGGCGAAGGCGCCGATGGCCCAGGCCAACCCATGCGTCTGGCTCAGGAAGCCCACCAGACTCGGGAACAGCGCACCGATGCCGCGCCCGAAGTTGTAGGCGAAGCCCTGCCCCGTGGCGCGCACCGAGGACGGGAACAGCTCGGTCAGGTAGGCGCCGATGCCGCTGAAGATGCCCGAGGCGGCGAAGCCCAGCGGAAAGCCCAGCACCAGCATCTGTTCATTGCTCAGCGGCACCTGCGTGTACAGGTAGACGCTGGCGGCCGACAGCACCGAGAAGATCAGCAGGTTGGCGCGCCGGCCCAGGCGGTCGGCCAGATAGGCGCCGACGATATAGCCGCAGAACGAGCCCAGGATGATGACCAGCAGATAGCCGCCCGTGTTCAGCACGGACAGGTTGCGCTCGGTCTTCAGGAAGGTCGGCAGCCAGGTCGTGATCGCGTAGTAGCCGCCCTGCACCGCCGTGCACAGCAAGGAGGTCACCACCGTGGTCTTGAGCAGCGCCGGCGAGAAGATCGCCCAGAAGGACGTGCGCTGCGCCGCGTCCTTCTGCCTGGCGAGGTTGCGCTGGAACACCTCGGGCTCGGGCACATGCTTGCGGATGTACAGCACCAGGAAGGCCGGCAGCACGCCGATCCAGAACAGGCTGCGCCAGGCCCACTCAGGCGGCAGCAGCGAGAAGGCCAGCGTGTACAGGATCGCCGCCGCGCCCCAGCCCACCGCCCAGCCGCTCTGCACCGTGCCCACGGCCTTGCCGCGATGCTGGGCGCGGACGATCTCGCCCATCAGCACCGAGCCGACGGCCCACTCGCCGCCGAAGCCCAGGCCTTGCAGCGCGCGCAGCACGAACAGCTGTTCGAAGTTCTGCGCGAAGCCGATGGCCACCGTGCAGACCGAGAACCACAGGATGGTGTATTGCAGCACGCGCACGCGGCCGTAGCGGTCGGCCAGGATGCCCGCGAGCCAGCCGCCCAGCGCTGAGAACAACAGCGTGACGGTGCCCAGCATGCCGGCCTGCCCCTTGTCGATTCCCCACAAATTGATGAGCGTGGAGATCACGAAAGTGAAGACCATGAAGTCGAGCGCGTCGACGGCCCAGCCGCCGAAGGCGCCGACGAACGTGCGACGCTCGGTGACACTGAGCTCTTTGTACCATTGCATGCGTATGCCTCTTTGATGTTGCAAGGGGAAAATGCGCGCGCGGATGCCGCCGCGGCGCGGATGAATAAGCGATGCGGGCTTGTCTGGCGCCCGCGCGGCCAGGGCGCTCAGACTGCCGGGAAGCCGTACAGCCGCTGCGGGTTGTCCACCAGGATGCGCTTGCGCACCTCCGGATCCGGCGCCCAGTCCGCCAGCTGGTTGCGCAGCCGGCCGGTGTCGACCATGCGCGTGATGTGCACATGTGGCCAGTCGCTGCCCCACACCAGCCGCTCGGGCGCGGCCTCGATCAGCGCCCGCGCCCAGGGCGTGACGTCGTCATGGCTGTCGTGGCGCTCGCTGATGCGATAGGCGCCGGACAGCTTGGCCCACCAGCCGTGTTCGCGCAGCAGATGGCGCATGGCCTGAAAGCCCGCGCTGTCCGTGCGCTGCGCCACCGGCATGTGGCCCATGTGATCGATCACGCCCGGCACCGGCAGCTTGCGCATGCGCGGCATCAGCTCGGGCAGCTGGCGCGCATCCATCAGGAACTGCATGTGCCAGCCCAGGCCGGCGATGCGCCGCGCCAGGGTCTCCATCGCGTCGAAACCGATGCCGCCGCCAAACAGCACGTTGATGCGCAGACCGCGCACGCCGGCGGCGTGCATGGCCTCCAGTTCGGCGTCCGTCACCGTGGGCGCCACCACGCCGATACCGCGCAGCCGGTCCGGATGGCGGCGCAGCACTTCCAGCATGTAGCGGTTGTCGGTGCCGTAGACGCTGATCTGCACCAGCACGCCGCGCGCCATGCCCTGCGCGTCCAGCATGGACAGATAGGACTGCTCGGTCGCGGGATGCGGCGTGTAGCTGCGCCCGGCCACCATCGGATAGGCCTGCGCGTCGGCCGCCACGACGTGCGCGTGCGTATCGCAGGCGCCCGGCGGAATCTCGAAGCTGGCTGCTTCGACCCGTTCCTGGGGCGGCAGGCAAAAGGGAACGTCCTGACCGGGACGCGTCGGACTGCTGCGCATGCTTTTCCTTCCTGAAGCTGACATACGGACGCCGGCGGATCGCGGCTGCGGGCCGACGCAACGGGCGCAATACTAGGTCCAATCGCGCACGAATGACTCGGTGAAAACCCTCGTCAAAAAGTGAACGAAATCAGACATCTAGAAGAGTTACGCCCTCCCCTCGCGCGCAATATTTCCGCTCATGAAGCTGCAACTTGCGGCCTGAACAATCCCCGCGTGACAAGGCGAGGCCGCGTCGCCGGACGCGCGGCATGGAGGACGATCCGATGGACTATCTGGTGGCGTTCTGGAACCTGGAAAACCTGTTCGCGCCCGAGGGCTACCCCGAGCGTGAACCCTGGCTGGCCGACAGGCTGCGCAACGACCTGCGAGGCTGGACCCCGGAGCTGTTCGAGCGCAAGGTGGCGCAGCTGGCGTCCATCATCGCGCGAATGGGCGACGGCCAGGGCCCCGACCTGCTCGGCGTCTGCGAGGTCGAGAACCGTCATGCCCTGCAGGCCCTGGCCGAGCGGCTCAACGCGCTGCTGCCGGAGCGCGCCTACGACATCATTCACGTGGACGCCGAACGCGAGCAACGCGGCATCGACACCGCCTTCATCACGGACGGCAAGCGGCTCAAGCCCAGGCGCAAGGAACTGTTCTCGCACTGGGTCATGCGCCGCACCGGCACGCGCGACATCACGCAATGCACCTTCGTCACCGCCGCCGGCAACGAACTGATCGCGCTGGCCAACCACTGGCCGTCGCGCTCGGCGCCGGCCGGACGCGGGCCGCAGTACTCGGCGGGCTTTCGCGCCACGGCGGGCGAAACGCTGGGCTACTGGCACGAGCGCATCCGCGAGGTGAAAGGGCCCGACGCGGCCGTCCTGGCCATGGGCGATTTCAACGACGATCCGTTCGACGCCTCGCTCACGATCCATGCCGGCGCCACGCGCGAGCAGGGCGACGTGGCGCGCGCGCAGAGCGCCCGGTTCTACAACCTGAGCTGGCGCTACCTGACGCAGGCCGCGGTCGACCATCGTGGCAAGGCGCGCGATCTGGACGGCACGCTGTATTTCAGCGGCGACGGCAATGTGTTCGACCAGATCCTGGTCGCGCGAGGTCTGCTGGCCGGATCCGGCGCGCTGCGCGCGCGGGTGGAAAGCGCGCGCATCGAAGCCTATCCGGAGATGGTGGACCATCGCGTCGGCGAAGGGCCGATCCGCTTCGGCCTGCCCAAGGGCGACGCCGCGCGCAACGTGAATGTGGATGGCTACAGCGACCACTTCCCGGTATCCGTGCGCATCGACGAAGCGGACTGAGCCGACGGCGGAGCGAGCCCGGGGCGCCGCCGGGATCACGGCCATGGCCTGTGCGCTCCCCGGCTCCGGGCGCGAAAACAACAATCGTTGCATTCGCGGCAAAGAGTTCAATTTTCCGACTTCGAATTACGATATATTTCAACGCATAACGACGCACCATCCGGCGACCGCCCCCAGCTTCATGGCCTGGACCGGACCACAACAAGAGCTGTTGCCCGACGCTGCGCGACAAGCAGGGCGGGCGCCACCGGGAGAGGGACATCATGCGTTCGCGTTTCGTCGTGGCCGCGGCATTGTGCTTTGCCGCCCTTTTCACCTCCGCGCAAGCCGCGCCAGCGGCGCAGGGCAAGAACCCGCTGAGCCTGGCCTACAACATCAAGCCCTGGACCGGCGACCTGGACGGCATGAAGAAGCGGCAGCAGGTCCGCGTGCTGGTGCCGTACAACAAGACGCTCTACTTCCTGGACAAGGGCGGCACGCAGCGCGGCCTCATCGTCGACATGATGACGGAGTTCGAGAAGCGCCTGAACGCCGGCGTCAAGGCGCACTACGCGCGGATCCATGTGGTCTTCCTGCCCACGCCCCGCGACCGGCTGATCCCGGACCTGCTGGCCGGCAAGGGCGACCTCGTCGCCGCCAACCTGACCATCACGGACGAACGCCGCGCGCAGGTGGACTTTTCCCATCCGCTGGCATCCGGCGTGCGCGAGCTCATCGTCACCTCGGCGGGCGCCCCGCCGCTCGCGTCGCTGGACGACCTGGCCGGCAGGGAGGTGCTCGTCAACCCGACCAGCAGCTATTACAGCAGCCTCAAGACGCTCAGCGCCGCGCTGCAGGCGCGCGGCAAGCGTCCCATCGTGATCCGCGACGCGCCCGGCGTCTTCGAAACCGATGACATCCTGGAGATGGTCAACGCGGATCTGGTGAAGATCACCGTCGCCGACCGCTATCTGGCCAATTTCTGGAAGCAGATCTTTCCCGGCATCGTCGTGCGCGAGGACCTTACCGTGGACGCCGGCAATGACATCGCGTTCGCCTTCCGCAAGGACTCGCCGCAGCTCGCCGCCGCGCTCAATCCCTTCATGGACGCGCATCGCGGCGACACCACCTTCGGCAAGCAGCAGTTCAAGAAGTACCTGATGTCGACCAAATGGGTGAAGCACGCGGCCGATCCGGAGGACCTGGAACGCTTCCATCGCCTGACCACGCATTTCCAGCGCTATGGCCAGGAGTACAACATCGACTGGCTGCTCATGGTGGCCCAGGGATACCAGGAATCCCGGCTGAACCAGAACGCCAAGAGCGCGGTCGGCGCGATCGGCGTGATGCAGATCATGCCCGCCACCGGCAAGGAGCTTCAGGTCGGCAGCATCCACGTCGAGCAGAACAATATCCGCGGCGGCATCAAGTATGTACGGCAGACGATCGACCGCTACTACGCCAACGAACCCATGACCGAGCTGAACAAGGGCCTGTTCGCCTTCGCCGCCTATAACGCCGGTCCCGGCCGCGTGAACAAGCTGCGCAAGGAAGCCGCCAAGCTGGGGCTGGATCCCAACGTCTGGTTCAACAACGTCGAGCGCGTGGCGTCGCAACGCATCGGCCGTGAGACGGTCCAGTACGTCAGCAATATCTACAAGTACTACATCGCCTATTCGCTGATCCGCGCGCAAGGCGAAGCCAATGACGCCGAAGGCGCGGCCAGCGGCGGGGTGGCGACCCGCTGACGCCGGCCGCACCGCGCGCGCTCCGCGTCCCCCCCGGACGCGCGGCGCGCGGCGCCCCCCCCGGCCGGGGGGCGCGCGCCGCCTTCTTCCCGTCTCTGCTATGGTCTGTCCTTCGCCGCCACGCCGTCCAGGACGCCATGCCCGCAACGCCCCCGCCAGACCTGCGCTTTCGCATCGCCGCCAAATCCGATTGCGACGTGATCCTGCGCGCGCTCCAGGAACTGGCGGCGTCGCTGGGCGTGCCCGAGCGCCTGCGCAGCACGCGCGCGGGCCTGGAGCGCCACGGTTTCGGTGAGCGGCCGGAATTCGAAGTGATGCTGGCCGAGGACGACGGCGGCTTCGCCGGCATGTGCCTGTACTTCCCCTTCTTCTCGACCTGGGTGGGCGAGCCCGGCATCTACGTGCAGGATCTTTATGTGGCCGCTGCCCGGCGCGGCGCGGGCATCGGCGAACGGCTGCTGCGCGAGGTCGCCCGGCGCGGGCAAGCCAATGGCTACACTCATCTCCGGCTGACCGTGGACGACGGCAATGCGGGCGGCGCCAAGTTCTACCAACGGCTGGGTTTCGAGAGATCCCCGGACGAGTATGTGCACAAGCTCGCCGGCGACGGCTTCCTGCGCTTCTGCCATCCCGACGCCGCCCCCGGCTGAGTCCCGCTTGATGGCGGCCGCAAGGCGCGCAGTCCGCATCGAATTCCACGGGCCTTGCGCACATGACGAACAACACACAGACCCAAGGAGCACGCTTGAACCCCGACGCCCTGAACGCCGCGATCCTCGCGCTGGACGCGCCCACGGCCCTGTGCATCGCCGGCGCCGGCGCGCCGCGTCCCTGGGGCATTGCCGCCGGCCTGGCCGACGTCGCCGCCGGCCGCGCGCTGACCGTGGACACGCCGTTCCGCACCGCCAGCAACACCAAGACCATGACCGCCGCCATCGCGCTGCGCCTGAAGGAGCGCGGCCGGCTGAACCTGGACGCGCCCATCGCCGGTCTGCTCTCGCCCGCGCACGTGGATCTGCTGCGATCGGCCGGCCACGCCTGCGACGCGATCACACCGCGTCAGCTCATGCAGCACAGCGCCGGGCTGTCCGACCATGCCGACGATGCCTATGTCCGCGACGTGCTGGCCGACCCGGCGCACGCGTGGACGCGCGGCGAGCAGCTGCGCCGCTACACGTCCCAACCCCGCCCCATCGGTCCGCCAGGCGCGAAGTTCCAGTATTCCGACACCGGCTACGTGCTGCTGGGCGAGATCATCGAACGAGCCGCCGGCGACTCGCTGGCCGCCGTCGCGCGCCGCGAACTGGGCTTCGACCGGCTGGGCCTGGCCACGACCTGGTGGGAAATCGCAGAGCCCGCGCCGGCGGGCGCCGCGCCGCGCGCGCGCCAGTTCCTGGGCAAGCGGGACGTGACCGACGTCAGCGCCACGATGGATCTCTATGGCGGCGGCGGACTGGTCATGTCGGCGCGCGATCTGGCGCGCTGGACCGCCGATCTGTTCGAAGGCCGCGTCTACGAACGCCCCGCCACGCTGGCCGAGATGCTGGCGCCCGGCGCCCACGAGGGCGCCGATGGCTACCGCCTGGGCCTGTTCGCCAAGCGCATCGGCGGCGCCGAGGTGTATTTCCACCTGGGCTACTGGGGCACGGCGGCCTACTACTGCCCGGCGCTGCGGCTGGCGATGGCGGGCTTCACCGCGAGACGCGAGACGCGGACGGGAATGCTGGCCGTGATGGAAAGCGCGCTGGAAACCGCGCTGCTCGATCCCGATCCCTTCCTCAATACGCCGGCACCGCTCGCCTGATCTTCTCCAGCGAGTCCTCCAGCACCGCCATGTCCACCGAGCCCAGCGCCAGCCGGATCGCGTGCGGCACCTGGGACGTGGTGGCGAACGGCTCGGCGGTGGTGACCGCCACCTGCTGGCGCTGCAGCGACATGGCGATCTGGTCGGCGCGCGCCTCTTCCGCCAGCGGGATCCACAGGAAGTACGACGAGGGATGCGCGACCACCGGCAGGTCCGCCAGCACACGGCGCGCCAGCGCCTGGCGCACCCGCGCGTCCTCGCGCTTGGCCTGCTCCAGCGCCGCCACCGTGCCGTCCTCCATCCACATGCAGGCGATGGCGGACATGACGGCGGGCGTGTTCCAGGTGGAACTGCGGATCACCCGCTCCATGGCCGGCAGCCAGGCATCGGGCGCCGCGATGAAACCGACCCGCAGGCCGGCCGCCACGCTCTTGGACAGGCCGGACACATAGACCGTGCGCTCCGGCGCCAGGGCCGCCAGCGGCGCCGGCTGCGGATGCACCAGATAGCCGTAGACCTGATCCTCGATCACGATCAGGTCGTGGCGACGCGCGATGTCCACCAGCCGCCGCCGGCCCGCCAGATCCAGCACCCAGCCCAGCGGATTGTGCAGCGTCGGCATGCAATAGATGGCGCGCACGCGGCGCGCGCGGCACAGGCGTTCCAGCGCGTCCAGGTCCGGTCCCCCGGCGCTGACCGGGACCGGCGCCAGCTCCAGGCGCTGCGCCTCGGCCACGCCCTTGAAGCCGTAGTAGGTCAGCGCATCCACCGCCACCACGTCGCCCGGCCGCAGCAGGGCGGTCGCAGCGACGGCCAGCCCATGCTGGGCGCCACAGACGATCAGCACGCGCTCGGCCGGCGCCCGCAGTCCGTGCGTGGCCAGATGGCGCGCCGCGACGGCGCGTTCATGGGGCCGGCCGCCATGCGGCTGATAGCGCAGCAGCGCGTCCAGGTCGCCGGACTGCGCCAGCTGGCGCAAGGCGGCGCGCAGTTGCTCGGCCTGGCCCGGCAGCGACGGGTAGTTGAAGCTCAAGTCGGCCATGCTGGCGGCGGCAGTCTGCGTGTCCGTGCCCAGGAAGGCCGGCCATTCCGGTTCGCGCACGAAGGTGCCGCGGCCGGTCTCGCCGCTGACCAGGCCCATGGATTCCAGTTCCGCGTACACACGCGAGGCCGTGACCAGGGCCAGCCCCTGGCTGGCGGCGAGCTGTCGGTGGGTGGGCAGGCGCGTGCCCGGGGCCAGGCGGCCTTCGCGGATATCGGCGGCGTAGGCGTCAACCAGCTGCTTGTAGCGAGCCTGTGGCATGGGCAGATGTATCCATGACAATTGTTTGATTGTACTGATCCAGAAGCATAGCATTGCCTCGGCAGGATCCGCGTTCCCCCGAACGGCTCCCCTGCCGGCAGCGGCAGCCGTCCTGACGGCTTGCCGCCGCCTTTTTCCAGCAACGCCATTTTGCGCAGGCAATCATGCAACAGACAGCTATCTTGCGGAACAAGCCGGACGACCGGACCGCGAGCGGATGGATCAACGGTTTTCTCGGCGTGCTGATCTTCAGCGGCTCGCTGCCCTCCACGCGGGTCGCGGTCCTGGAGTTCGACGCCCTCTTCCTGACGGTGGCGCGCGCCACCATCGCCGGCCTGCTGGCCGTCGCCGTGCTGTTCCTGTTCCGGCAGAAGCGGCCGGCGAGGCAGGACATCATCCCGCTCATCATCGTCTCGCTCGGCGTGGTGGTCGGCTTTCCGTTGCTGACGGCGCTGGCCCTGCGCCACGTGACCTCGGCGCACTCGATCGTCTTCGTCGGCCTGTTGCCGCTGGCCACCGCCATCTTCGGCGTGATCCGAGGCGGCGAGCGGCCGCGCCCGGCATTCTGGCTGTTCTCGATCCTGGGCAGCCTCTTCGTGGTCGGCTTCGCGTTGACCCAGGGCGTCAGCGCCTCGATCGAGGGCGACCTGCTGATGCTGGCGTCCATCGTCGTCTGCGGGCTGGGCTATGCCGAAGGCGGCCGGCTGTCCCGCACGCTGGGCGGCTGGCAGGTGATTTCCTGGGCGCTGGTGCTGTCCTTGCCGGTGATGGCGGCGATGAGCTGGGCGCTGGCGCCGGCGTCCTTCGCCAACATCAGCGCGCCGGCCTGGATCAGCCTGGGCTATGTGGCGCTCTTCAGCATGTTCATCGGCTTCGTGTTCTGGTACCGGGGCCTGGCCCAGGGCGGCATCGCCGCCGTCGGCCAGCTGCAGCTGCTGCAGCCCTTCTTCGGGCTGGCGCTGGCGGCGGGCCTGCTGCACGAGCACGTCAGCGTGGCCATGCTGGGCGTCACGGTGGGCGTGATCCTGTGCGTGGCCGGCGCCAAGAAGTTCGCCAGGTAAAACCGCGGGCGGACGCGCCGGCCCGGCAGCCGGACGCGCTCCGCCCGCCCCGGTTCAGGGCAGCCCGTGCGCGATCTCCAGCACGCCGTTGATCACGAACTGCACGCCCATGCAGACCAGCAGGAAACCCATCACGCGCGAGATCGCTTCCACGCCCTCGTGGCCGATCAGCGCCACGATCTTGCCGGCCGAGGTCAGGCAGATCCAGAAGATCAGGCCCAGCAGCGCGAACACCACGATCGGCACCACCGCCAGCACCCAGGCCGGCACATGCGCCAGTTCATCGGAATTCATCGACGAGGCCGCGCTGATGATCATGGCGATGGTGCCCGGCCCCGCCGTGCCCGGCATGGCCAGCGGCACGAAGGCGATGTTGGGGGCGGCGCCGCGCCGGGCCGCCGCGTCCGTCTGCTCGACCTCGGGCGCGTCCTCGGGCTGCGCCTTGGGGAACAGCATGCTGAAGCCCAGCACCATGACGATCAAGCCGCCCGCGATGCGCAGCCCGGGTATCGAGATGCCGAAGGTGCTCATGATCCAGGCCCCGGCGTAGTAGGTCACCAGCATGATGCCCACCACATAGCACGCCGCCTGGCGGATCTGCCGCGCGCGCTCCTTGTACGGAATATGCTGCCCCAGCGACAGCAGCATGGTCATGGAAGTCAGGGGATTGGCCAGGGGCAGCAGGATCACCAGGCCCAGGCCGGTGAGCTTGCCGAGCAGGAACAGGTCGTTGAGCATGGACGGAACCGGAAGACGGGAATCGGAAAAGCCGCGCGGCCATGCGCGGCGCCAGTCCCTATTGTGGCCCAAACCCGACATTGCTTTTCCGCTTGACCCTCACGTAACGTAACGCTCCAGAGTTCGGTCTGCGCCACTCACGGAGGGAAACGATGCAGCTGAAAGTAGGTGAACTGGCCAAGCGCAGCGGACTGACGGTCCGCGCGCTGCACCACTATCACGCGATCGGTCTGCTCAGTCCCTCGGCGCGCGCCGAGAACGGCTACCGGCTGTACGGCCGCGACGACATCGCCCGGCTCCACCAGATCCAGGCGCTGCGCCGCTTCGGACTGTCGCTGGCCGAGATCGGCGCCTTCCTGGACCAGCCCGGCGTCCCGCTGGCCGGCATCGTGGCGCGGCAGATCGCCGCCCTTGACCGGCAGATCGAGCAGGCCGCGCAACTGCGCGCGAGACTGGCGCAATTGCACGGCCAGCTGCTCGGCGGCGCGGAACCGGAGCTGGCCGATTGGCTCAACACTCTGGAACTGATGACCATGTACGACAAGTACTTCTCGCAAGACGAACTCGACCGCCTGCCCATGTACCGCAGCAGCCAGAGCGGCTCGCCGGACGCCGACTGGCTGGCGCTGATCGCCGAGGTGCGCGCGCAGATGGACGCCGGCGTCGCGCCCGAGGCGCGGCGACCGCGCGAGCTGGCGACGCGCTGGATGACGCTGCTGGTCCGCGACACCGGCGGCGATCCGCGCCTGCTGGTCAAGCTGAACGCCATGTACGAACGCGAACCGTCGATGCAGGAACATGTCGGCATCTCGCCGGCCATGCGCGACTACGTGCTGCGCGCCTTCTCGGAAAGCAAGCTGCTGATCTATGAGAAGTACCTGACGCCCGAAGAGATCCGCCATCTGCGCGCGCACTACGACGACCGCGCCGCCGAGTGGCCGCAACTCATGGCCGACGCGCGCGACGCCATCGACGCTGGCCACGCGCCGGGCTCTCCCGCCGGCCTGGCCCTGGCCCGCCGCTGGATGACGCTGTTCAGCAGCTACGCCGGCAAGGACCCCGCCACCCACGCCAAGTTCCGGCAGGCCACGATG
>NZ_JCBANH010000063.1:0-35429 GCF_059760925.1 Achromobacter sp. 1011791174 | reverse complement strand
CCGCATCGCGGCGCCGGCCCTGCTGCTGATCACCGTGCTGACGCTCAGCGGCTGCCAGCTGCCGCGCTCCGGCCCGATGCTGAGCGAAATGACGGGCGCCCACGAGAAAGATGTGATCGTGATGCCTGTCTCGCGCGAACTGGCGCGCGCCAGCCGGGTGGCCGACGTCGCCGATTTCCCGGTGCGCTACCGCGACCTCACGCAGGCCGGCTTCGACCGCCTGGTTCCCGGAGACGGCATCAACGTGAAGGTATGGGAGCGCGGCGGGCTGGGCGTGTTCGCCGCCGATCCCTCCGGCGTCAGCGACCTGGGCGTCCAGGAGCTGGATCGCAACGGCAATGTCTCCTTCCCCATCCTGGGAAAATTCCAGGCCGGCGGCATGACGCTGGCGCAGCTGCATGACGCCATCGTGGCGCGGCTGAGCCGGCTGGTCGCGGGCGCCGACGTCAGCGTGACCCGCGCCGCCGACGCGCGCGGCCAGATGGTGACGGTGCAGGGCAACCTGACCAAGCCCGGCATGTATCCGATCACGCAGACCGCCCAGCGCCTGAGCAGCGCGTTGGCGCAGGCGGCACCGGTGCAGACCAACCCCGAACAGCTCGTCATCAGCCTGCGCCGCGACAACCAGGTGGCCTCGGTGCGGCTGTCGGACATTTACCGCAACCAGAACAACGACATCCTGCTGCGCTCCGGCGACGTCATCACCGCCTATGAATCGCGCGAGTTCCTGACCGTGCTGGGCGCGGCCGGCAACCAGGGGCGCGTGGCCATCAGCAAGCGCAACTACAGCGTGCTGGACGCGCTGGCCGATGCCAAGGGCCTGGACGACCAGACCGCCGACCCGCGCTCCGTCTTCCTGTTCACGCCGGCCCAGGCCAGCGTCGAGGGCAAGCCGGACCTGCTGCCGGTGGTGTACCAGTTCGACCTCACGCGCCCGGAACAGGTGGCGCTGGCGCGCGACTTCAGCGTGCGCGAAGGCCAGGCCATCTACATCTCCGACGCGCCCTTCACCCAGGTGCAGAAGGTGCTGTCGGCCTTCCGCGTGACCATGAGCGCGGGCTTCAGCGCCACCCGGCAGATCGACGCCGACAAGTCCGGCGCCTCCGGCGTCAACCCATAGCGTTCCGATGAGCAACGAGGATCGGATCAAGGGATGGCGCGCGCGCAGAAAGGACAGCAGCTACGCGGTGGGAGCCGGCGTCTCGGCCTGGCGGCTGGACCCGGCCGCGCTGTTCGAGGCCCAGGCCAAGCCGGCCGTGCTGCTCAAGCCGCTGCTCGCGCGCCTGCAGGGCGAGCCGCATGACTCGGTGGCGGCGCGACGGACAGTGTACGAGGCGGTGCAGGCTGAGCTGGACGCCGAGATCGCGCGCGCCGGCGTCGACGAGACGCTGGCCGATTTTTCCCGGCGGCGGCTGCGCCTCATCGTGCGGCTGCTCGAACAGGACATCCGCGCGGGCGTCGCGGTATTCGTCCCGGGCTACATGCCGGCCCGGCTGGAAACCGAGGACCAGCGCCTGGCGCAGGCGCACGCGCGGCGCGAGGAACGGCGCAGGCAGGACGCGGCGCGCGACGCGCGACGCCACGCCTCGCGCCACGACATCGCGCTGGAAATGGAGCTGCCCCCGGGCGAGGCCGGCGACCTGGCGATCCTGCGGGCCAGGTTGAACGGCCTGCATGCACGGCATCAGCCACGCGCGGCCGGCGAGGGCTGGCCCAGCGGCCGCACGCTGCTGGCGCTGTTCGTCTACCAGCTGCACGTGATGCATGGCGAAAGCCGCATCGCCCTGCTGTGGGCGCTGGTCGGCCCGGTGGTGCTGCTGACGCTGATCTCGTCGCTGTACATCCTGATGGGCACGCACTACATCCTGGGGATGGACGTGCAGACCTTCTCGCTGCTGGGTGCGACGACCTGGATCATGTTCCGGCAGATCGTGTTCCGCAGCAGCACGGCGTATGTGTCCGCGCGCGGCCTGCTGAATTTCCAGGGCGTGACGCCCCTGATGTGCGCGCTGGTGCAGGCGCTGCTGTACGTGTCGGTGTACCTGGTGGTGTTCGTGGTCCTGATCGGCGCCGGCCATGCGCTGGAACTCATCACGCTGCCCCGGAGCTGGCCGGGATTCATGCTGTACGTCGTGCTGATGGCCTGCTGCGCCGCCGCCATGGGCCTGCTGTTCGGCGCGATCGCGACCTTCTGGCACTTCTTCCTGCGGCTGGCGCCGGTGATCGAACGCTTCCTGCAGATCTTCTCGGGCGTGTTCTTCGTCTCGGAGCAGCTGCCCGAGCACCTGCGGCCCTGGATGCTGTGGCTGCCCTTCGCGCATGGCATGCAGCTATTGCGATCCGCCTACTTCGACGCGTACGCCTCGCAGGACGCGAGCCTGGGCTATTTCCTGACCTCGCTGGTGTTCCTGATGGTGCTCGCCCTGGCGGCCGAACGCCTGGCCCGCCCCAATGTCCAGCCGATGTGAGGAGGCAGGATGATCCATCTCAATGGCGTGACGGACGAACCCTATGCCTTCGGCAGCCGGCAGCCGCTGCTCGCCGGGGCCGATCTCGACATTCCGGTCGGGCGCTACGCCCTGCTCTCGCCCGCGCCCGAGCTGCACCGTCAGATCGTGGACGTGCTCTGCGGTCTGCGTCCGCCGCGCCAGGGCTTCGTCAAGCATGAAGGCAGCGTGTCCTGGGCCATCGGCCGGCAGGGTTTCATTCGCGGCAAGGCGACCGGCCTGAACATGATCGAGCTGACCTGCCAGATGTACGAGATCGACGCCGACGCCACCCGCGAACTGGTGGCGGATCTGGTCAGCGATCCCACGACCCTGGCGCGGCCCATGGAACATTGGCCGCTGCATGCGCGGCAGGAGTTTTCGTTCGCGCTGGCGCTGGCGCCGGCGTTCGACGTCTACGTGATCGAAGGCGCCATTCCCTTCGAACCCTGCCGTTTCACCCGTCTCTGGCTGGCGCTGTTCGAGCAACGGCTGATCGGCAGGACGCTCATTCTTTCCAGTTATCGCCAGAACCAGTTGGCGGACTATTGCCTCAAGGGCCTGATTTATGAACGAAGCGCACTCCGCATCGAAGACGACCTCGACCAGTGCATCCGCAAATTCCCCCCGCGACGCTCAAGAAGCGAATCCGGCAGCGCAGGCGACGACGTTCTCGGCGGATTCGACGAGGGCCAGCTCGGCCTCTGACGGCGGCTCCGAGATCGAACGCCGCCGCCGCGAGCGACAGGCCATGGTGGGCGAGCGCCGCCGACGCCGCTGGCTCAACGCCCTCATCGTGGTGGCGCCGGTCGCCTGCGCGCTGATCTACGCGCTCAGCATCGCGACGCCGCGCTATGAAGCGGAATCGCGCTTCTTCGTGCAATCGGGTTCCGGCCAGCAGGGCGGCGGGGCCATGGCGGCCAGCCTGCTCACCACGGGCAACTCGGGCGGCATGCTGGGCGGCTTCGTCGACGGCTGGGCGGTCAGCGACTTCCTCAAGTCGCGCGACTGCATGCGGCAGCTGGACAGGAAGATCGGCCTGCGCCAGATCCTGCTCAACGCCGGCATGGACCCGGTCAACCACCTGTCCGAGGATTCGAGCGAAGACGACCTCTACCGCGCCTACCGCGCCTCGGTCCAGGTTTCCTTCAATGCGCTGGAGCAGATCGACGTGCTGCGCGTGCGCGCCTACTCGCCGCAGGACGCCGAAACCCTGTCGCGCGCCTTGATCGGCCTGGCGGAGGAATTCGTCAGCTCCATGAACGAAAAGGGCGTGGCCGACAAGCTGAAGGTGAGCGAGGAATCGGTCAGGCTGGCCGAACAGAAGGCGCTGGCGGCCCGCGAGGCGCTGACGGCCTGGCGCACCACCCACGGCAATATCGATCCCACGGCCACGGTGGCCATGCTGCTGAACCTGTCCAGTCAGCTGGAAACGGAACTGAGCGGCGCGCAGGTCAACCTGGACAAGATCCGCGCGCTGGGCAACAAGGACCACTTCATGCTCAAGCCCGCCGAAACGCAGGTCGCGGCGCTGAAAAAGCGGCTGGCGACCGTGCGCCAGCGCCTGAGCGGCGACGGCAACACCGAGGCCAGGCAACTGAAATCCTATGAGGCGCTGCGCAATACCCAGGCTTTCGCGGACTCGAACCTGACCCTGGCGCAGCAGTCGTACCAGCAGGCCGTGACCGATGCCCTGCGTCTGCAACGCTACCTGTCCATCATCGCGCAGCCGGTGTCCACCGACCGGCCCAGCAGTCCGCGCACCGCCATCCTGCTGCTGCAGGCGCTGGCGCTGGGCTTCGTGCTGATGTTCGTGCTGCGCGCGGCGATGGCCTTGCTGAGGGGATTGCGCCATGGTTGACGCGACGATCGAACGGCGCGGCGCGCGCGACGCCACGGAACCGGACGCCGCCACGCGGCTGCGTGATGTGATCCAGCGCATCCTGGAGGCGACCGATCCCGAGCAGGCCATGGCGGCGCTGGGGCCGGCGCTTGCGCAGGCGGCGGACGGCTGGCGCGACGCGCGCCGCCTGCTGGTGTCGCCCTGGGTGCGCCAGGCCCGCTACGCGCCGGCGATCGCCGCGCTGGAGACAATGGTCGCCGCCTACCCCGCGCGCGTGGACGAGCGCCGCCTGCTCGCCAGCCTGCTAGGCCGCACCGAGCAATGGGACCGCGCCATCGCCCAGGCCGACGCCGCCGCCGGCATCGCGCCCGAAGACGCCTGCCTGCACGCCGCGCGCATACAGCTGCGCGTTCAGGCCGGTCGGATCGAGGACGCCGCCGGGGTCGCGCGCCAGACGCACGCCCTGGCGCTGGCCGCGCCCGCCGACGCGCACTGGTGGATGCTGGCCTACGCGCGCCACGGCGACGCGGCCGAGGCGGCCGGCATCGCGGCGGCATTGGACGCGACGAACCTGCCGAACGCGCGCGTGGCCACGGTGGCCGTGCGCGCCCTGCTCGACGACGACAGGATAGCGGCGGCCATCCGATTGGGCGACGCCGCGCTGGAAGCGGGCCACGACAGCCCGCCCCTGCGCGCCTCGCTGGGCCTGGCGCACCTGCGCCGCGCCACCGAAGACGACCGCAAGATCCATGCGCTGGCGCATTTCGAGGCGGGGCTTGCGGCCGCTCCGTCGGACGTGCGGCTGTTGACGCTGCATGGCGAAACGCTGCTGCGCGCCGGACGCTACAAGGACGCCGTGCCACCGCTGGAACAGGCCATCGCCCTGGCGCCGGAACTGGAACAGACCCGCGCCCTGTATGCGCGCGCGCTGCGCTACACGCAACGATACGACGAGGCCGCCGATCAGCTCCTGCATCTGGTCACGAAGTCTCCGGACAAGCCGCTATGGCAGCGCTCGGCCATCGGCGCGCTATCGCAGGCGGGCCGCCCGCGCGAGGCCGAGGCGCTGTTCGAGCGGTATGTCGCGCAACGCGGCCTGCGCCTGCCGCCGACCTTCCGGGAAGCCCTGGACCAATTGGACGAGCGGCTCGATAGCGCGCCGATTCCACGGGCGCGCCTGGACTGGGCCTGGTCGCTGCGCGGCGACGCACAGGCCGACCGCAAGCACTGGGAGCGCCGCGCGCGCTGGGGCCATCTGGTGGATCATCTGCTGTTCGACTGGCTCGAATGCCGCGAGGACAGCGTCGAAGAGGCCATGCAGCTGCTGGGCGAACTGGACACCGGCGAACGGTTCTTCGCGCCGCTGCTGGCGGCGGGCCGGGGCGTGGTGGTCGCCACCGCCCACGTCGGTCCCATGTACGCCGGCCTGATGGCGCTGGAATTGCTGGGCATTCCGTCGCGCTGGCTGGCGACGGCGCCTCGCATCGCCCGGAGCAGCTACGCCGCCGCCCTGATCTCCACCGCCGACCAGACCGAGGCGCAGGTCGCCAAGGCCTGCATGCGCGCGCTGGCATCGGGCCATGTGCTGTGCCTGGCCGTGGACGGCGCGGCCAATCCCGCCGCGCCGCGCGCGTCCTTCGCGGGACAGGAAGTGACGTATTCCGGTTTCGCGGCCCATCTGGCGCATCGCCAGGGCGTGCCGTCAGTGTTCTATGCGCCTCGCCGGGAGAACGGCAGGGTGGCCTACACGCTGGCGCTGCTGCCCGCCGCGACGCCCGGCGAGGACGCCGACGCCTATGCCCTGCGCTGGCGGCAGGCCTATTTCGAACATCTGCGCGCGCATGTGGCCGGTCCGCCGGAGAACCTGCGCCTGAGCGGCGGCATCTGGCGTCATGTGCAGGCCGCGGATCGATCCGCGCCGCGTTAAGGAGTGAGTCACCATGAAATCACGCATGCATTCCACCGCGGCGGCGACGCCCCGGCAACCGCGCGGGTTGCGGCTGGCCCGCGCGCTGCGCTGGCTGCCCGCCCTGGCCCTGCTGCATGGCGGCGCGGCGCTGGCGAGCGAGTCCTGCGCCAGCCCCGATGAGCGCTGTGCCTTTGTCTCCGCGCTGCTGCAACAGCGCGAAGGCTACGGCGCCAAGGCCACGGGCGGGCTGGGCGGACGCTTCATCGAAGTCACCTCCGACCAGGATTCAGGCCCGGGAACGCTGCGCGCCGCGCTGGCGCAGGCCAAGAAAGGTCCGACCTGGATCCGCTTCGCGTCCGACATGACGATCGTGCTGGACAAGCAGCTGCGCGTGCCGTCCAACACCACCATCGACGGACGCGGCCGGCGCGTGGCGTTGATCGACGACGGCCTGGGCGTGTATGGCAGCCAGAACGTCATCCTGACCCATCTGACCATCGACGGCCGCCTGAACCGGCTCACGCAGGCCGTGAACGTGGCCAACGGCAGCCGCGACGTCTGGGTCGATCACCTGGACCTGTCGCGCATGTCGGACCGGCTGCTCAACGTGAAGAACGGTTCGACGGACGTGACGATATCGTGGACCAAGTTCCACAACTCGAACAAGGTCATGCTGCTCAACAACATCACGTCCAAGAACCTGTTCGAGAACTACGACCGCGACGCGATCGCGCGCGTGACGCTGCACCACAACTACTTCTTCAACACGGTGCAGCGCAATCCCCGGGGGCAGTTCGGCACCTTTCATCTATTCAACAACCTGCTGGAGAACTGGGACTTCTACGGCATGAGCTTCAGCCTGGAAGCCAAGGCCTTGGTCGAGGGCAACATCTTCAACAACGACGCCAAGCGCCAATGCGTGGAGCCGGAGTTCTTCCCGACGGTGGAAGGCGTCAAGGTGAACTACTGCCGCTACATCCCCGAGGCCGCCAGGCGCAGCGCGCTGGACAACGGCGCGTCGGACGAGGGCGCCTATCAGAACCTGAAAGCCCAGAATGGCTACACGCGCGACTACAAGGCCTTCCTGCGGCTGAAGGACAATCTGTACCTAGGCGACGCCAAGCCGGTATTGCAGGACTATCGACCGGAAGCCGCGCCCACGCCGCCATATTGCTATGGCTATGAACGGCCCACGGCGGAACTGGCGGACAGGATCCGCAAGTACGCGGGGAATACGTCGGGGGATACGCCGCTGCCGGCGGCGCGGGCCGGGACGGGCTGCGCGCCGTAAGGGGCCTTGACCGCGCGGCCATGGCCGGCGCCGCGCGCTCCGCGCACTCAAGCCTCGCCCAGGCGCTCGCACAGAAAATCGATGAACGCCCGCGTCTTGCGCGGCAGATGACCGCTGTTCGGAAATACCACGTTGATCGGTTGTTGCGGCAAGGCATGGCCGGGCAGGATCCGCCGCAGCGCGCCGCTCGCCAGGTCGTCCTCGACGAACCAGGCGGGTAGCAGCGCCACGCCCAGCCCGGACCGCGCCATGGCCCGGATGGCGGTCGATGAGTTGGACTGGTGGGCAGCCCGTCCGGCGATGTCCACGCGCTGTCCGTTGGCGCTGCGCAGCGTCCAGGCCGTGGGATGGGACAGATTGCTGTTGGCGATCCAGGGCGCGGCGGCCAGATCCGCCGGCCGCCGGACGGGATGCTGGCGCAGGAAGGCCTGGGACGCCACCAGCACGATGTCGTACTGCGCCAGCTTGCGGCTCCTGAAGCTGGAGTCCGCCAGATTGCCCAGGCGCACCACCAGATCCAGCTTTTCCGCCAGCAGGTCGCTCAGGGAAGCGTTGACGTCGTAGCAGACCGAGATGCCCGGATGCTGCGCCACGAAGTCCGGGATCAGCGGCAGGACGAACCGCTCGCCATACTCGCTGGTGGTGCTGATGCGCAGCTTGCCGGAAATCCGCCGGCCCTGATGCATGATGTTTTCAAATGCGCCTTCCATGTCGCGCACGACGTCCTTGAACTCGTCATGGAACGCCTTGCCCGCCTCGGTCAGCGAGAGCGCGCGCGTGCTGCGGACCAGCAGTGTCACCGCCAGCGCCTCTTCCAGCGCCTTGACGTGCAGGCTGGCCATGGCCTTGCTGATCCCCAGGAAATCCGCCGCCTTGGTGTAGGAACCGAAGTCGACCACGGCGAGGAAAGTCTGCGCCTGATTGAGCAGCGTATGCATGGCTGGCCGGGTCATTGTTCAATCCGATCAAACAAAGAATCAAGCATATCCATATCGACGGCGCCCGTCCACGCTCGCTACGCTTGCGGCCCTGGAGTGAGCAAGATGACGTACCGATACCGACTGGCCGCCGTGTTCCTGATGGGGTTCTTTGTCGACTGCATCAATATATTCATGCCCGCGATCGCCCTGCCCACGATCGCGGCCGAGTTCCGCGTCGGCGTGTCGGCCGGCGCCTGGGTCGCCAATGCCTACATGCTGGGCTTGACGCTGGCCATTCCGGTCAGCACCTGGCTGGCCGGCCGCTGGGGCGCGCGCAGGCTCATGGCCGGATCCATGCTGGCGTTCGCGCTGGCGGTCTGGGCCTGCGGCCTGGCCGGCACGTTCGGCCAGCTGATCGGCTGGCGCTTCGTCCAGGGCATGGCCGGCGGCCTGATGATTCCGGTGGGACAGGCCGCCGCCTTCAATCTGTTCCAGGGACCTGAGCGCGCGCGGATCTCCACGCTGGTCATGGCGGTGGCGCTGATCGCGCCCGCGCTCTCGCCGTGGCTGGGCGGGCTGATCGTGGATCATGGGTCCTGGCGCTGGATCTTCCATTCGAACATTCCGCTGGCGCTGGCCGCCGCGGCGCTGGCCTGGGGCTGGGTGCGCGACACCCCGTCCGAGCGTCCGCCGCGTCCGGACCTCAAGGGGCTGGCGCTGATCAGCATCGCGCTGGCCAGCCTGCTGACCGGCATGTCGCTCTATGGCGCCGGCCAGGACATGACGCCGGCCTGGATTTGTCTGGCGACGGGCGCGGCATCCGCCTTGGCGTATGTCGTCCACTATCGCGGATCGACCCATGCCATCGTGGAACTGAAGCTGCTCGGCAGTCCGCGCCTGCGCCTGTCGGTCGCTATCTATCATGCCATTCCCGGCGTCTTCACCGGCGTGAACCTGCTCAACATTTTCTATCTGCAGGACGTGCTGGGCATGAGCGCGCGGGCCACCGGCACGCTCATGATCGTCTACGCCTGCGGCGCCTTCGTGGCCATGATGGCCGGCGGCCGGTTGTACAACCGGGCCGGCATGCGGCCGTTGTTCCTGGCCAGCATGGCGCTGCACAGCCTGGGCGTGGCCGCGCTGGCCGGCGTGACGGCCGCGACCGACACCTGGCTGCTGGTCGCCGCCTACGGCCTGATGGGACTGGGCGGCGGCATGGGCGCAAACACCGCGCAGACCACTGCGCTGCTGGACTTCGACGGCCGGCAGACGCATCAGGCCAGCGTCATCTGGAACATCAACCGGCAAATGGCGTTCAGCGTCGGCGCGGCGTTCTTCCTGATGATCTTCAATTCCCTCGCCACCCACCTGGATGCCAGCCGGGCCTATCACCTGACGTTCGTGATCGCGTCGTTGATGGGACTGTTGCCCGCGCTGCAACTGGGATTCTTCAATACAGGAAAACGCCATCGTGCAGGACACAGCCATTGAACTGGCCACGCGCAACATCCATCGGGTCCACGACCTGATCCATGCCATCTTCACCCACCCGACGGACTCGCAGGCCGCGCTGGACGCGCTGCTGCCCATGTTCACGCCCGGGTTCAGCATGGTCACCACGGCGGGCGATGTCGTCGCGCTGGGCCAGGTGACGCAGATGTTCAGGCTCGCTGCCGGCAAGCGTCCGGGACTGGAGATCGCCGTGGCCGAGGTGCAGCCGGTCTGGCAGGATGAAACCGGCATCGCGATGCGCTACCGGGAAACCCATCGGCTGAATGGGGTGGAAACCTCGCGCCGCTCCGTCGTGATCATGCAGCGGGCGAGCCAGGGCTTGATGTGGCACTATCTGCAGGAAACGGCCTTGCCTTGATCGCGCCTTCACGGCCAGCCTTGTCCACCGCGTCATCGGGATCGGCGCGGCGGCCCTCCCCGGCGCGGATGCAGCCGTCCGCCCGGCATGCCGCCCAGGCTTGAATTCGTCCGGGTATTCAAGCGATGCAAGCTGATTCAGGCATCTGCAAATTGAGCGAACTGAACGTGGAAATCGACCTGGCCAAATGCCTGACGCAGCACGGCTTTGTCCTGCACATGAACGAGATATTCCAATTCCCGGGAGACTTCTGGAACGCCGTCAGCGTCGTCGACAGCGGCATGCAGGACCTGGGCTGGATTGCGGAGCGGCGCATCAACATCACGCTGGTCAATCTGAACAAGGCGAAAAAGAAACCCAACGACGGTCCGAATCATGGCCTGAAGTAGGCCATGGATCGCTTTTACATGTACCAGCGATACTGGGACCGCCCTGGCAGGCAGAAGTCATTTCATGTCGCGTGCCGCGACTGAACGGGACGCGCGGATAGGGGAATCGGGCCGCGCCTGCTGCGCAGGCATCCTGGGCAGCGCAAACAGATCAACCAATCAACGAACATCACCAACAGAAATGGATCTGGGTTTTCACCGGCGAATCAGCCCAATTCTGCTCCGCGGTCTTTGACGATAAGGCGCTCGCCGAGGAATGGATCAGAAGCCGGTCCGTGTCGGGCGTGCTGACGAGAATGCCGCTGAACCTGAGCGCCTATGACTGGGCAACGGGCGCGGGACACTTCGTGCCCAGGCGGGACGAGCAGAAGAGGCCGAGGTTCATACTGCGGTTCAGCTGCGCGTCGCTGGAGCATGGGCACTATGTGGATGGGATGCAAGGCTGAGTGTTCGCCAGGGAAACCATCGATTATTCGCTGCGAAGGACGCTCGATGCCCTGATGGCGTGAATAGGCCTCGCGAACCGAGGCCGATTCCAGATCGCCGCCGGCCAATTCCGCCACTATCTCTCAGCCTCCAATCGCGCTTCCGGGCCACCAAAGAAGCCCTGAGCTATTGGGCTGGTGTTTTCAATACCAATCACACATTGGCGCACGAATATTATCTCGTGCTTGAATGCGGTCTCTAGATTTCACAAGACTGTTCACTGCCCGCAAGAAAATCGTCTTTTATCGTCAGCTCGTTCGTTTCCTCTTGGAGAATACGCATGACTGCTTCGGTTTCTTGTTTTTCTTTGGTTATCTCCGGCAGCCTGCTGCTTGCCATTCCCGTGGCTCAGGCGGGGCCCATGCAGGATATAGGCGCGTCCTCGGGCCCGCAGTGCGTAGGCATAGATGTCAATAATTCCGGTTATGTGGTGGGCGCCTGCGTGGAGTCCAATGGCTCGGCATCGGGCTTTGTCGCCCAGACGCCCGGCGGCGGGGTCGATCTGGCGCATCTGGTCGCGGGCCGCAATTGTTCGGCGGTCGCCATCACCAACGTCGGCCGAATCGTGGGCCATTGCATGAACAGCAATTCGCTGCACACCGGCGTGGTCTGGAACGCCACGGCGCCCACATCGGTGCAGGCATTGCAGGCGCTGGTGGGCGGTGTGCGCAGCAAGGTGACGGCCTTGAGCCAGAGCGGAGCCGTCGCCGGCGTCAGTCTCAACGCCGACAATACAGCGCTGCCCGTCATGTGGCGCAACAACGAGACCACAGCTCGCTCCCTGCCTGCCGGCCTGCTGGGCCTGGTTGCCACGAACTGCGTACCCGCCGATATCGACGATCACTCCGAGAATCCGACGATGCCCAATATCGTCGGCAACTGCCCGGGCAGCAATGGCCGGCCTCAGCCCGTGCTGTGGGGTCCGGGACTGCTGGGCGTCTATGCGTCCACCGCGCTGCCCTTGCCTGCCGACGCCCTGCATTGCCGCGCGACCCAGGTGGTGAACGCGCGCATCCTGGGCCAATGCGATTTTGGCGCACAGGGCGGCCATGCGGTGCTGTGGAGCAATCCGGCATCGGCACCGCTGGTCTTGTCCACGGGCGCGCAGCGCAGCAATGCCAGGACGCTGAACGCCAATGGCCACGTCATCGGTCATTACCCCAACACCAATGGCGACGCCATTCCCTTCCATTGGGATACCACGACCAATATACGAACGGATATCGCCCCGCCCGCCGGCGCCCAGCATGCGACGGTAGTGGACATCGGCGACAACGACAATGTCGTGGGCACCAGTGAAATGACCGACGGCACCAAACGCGCCTTCAAGTGGACACCGGGCGGCGGTTCCGTGGACCTGGGCACCCTGCCCGGCGGCAAGAACAGCGGCCCCGTCGCGCTCAGCCAGGACGGCTGCCAAATGACGGGTGGAAGCGAAGCGGGTTCTGGACAGGACTTGCACGCGATTCTGCAGAACCTGTGCACGCCGTGATTGCATCGGGAAATACCGCCTAGCTGTTTGGAACCAGGCAGCGATGCGCCGCAAGCGTTGCGGCGCATCGCAATCAAGGGGTGATCATTACCGCCACGTATCTAATGAAATCTCTTCGTCCTGCAGCAATCCTGCGTCGGCCGACAATGCTTCAGGTTTTTCACCGTGATTAAAGAAAACCCTCGCCACGAATTCTGTCAACCAAGTGTATCCAGCAGGATGCGCATAGACCTCCGCATTGACGCTCGATGAAAAAAAGACAGCCATAAAAAAAAGAGATGAAACTGCTTTTCCAAAAGCGAGCTTTTTCACTGAACACCTCCTGGATGAATCATCCGATCACGACGGCTTTCCGCCGTGGCGTGGCACGATATTGAGAGTCACGAAAGTAGCGCTCTATTGAATGCAGGATGGAGAGTGAAATTCCACGGATCGATCGCCATTACTATTCGGCGACCATGTCCCAACATGATGGGCACGCCATGAAACCCAGACGCCGGACGCTGTTGCGGCATTTTGAAAAGCACGGATCTGGACAGGACTTGCACGCGATCCCGCAGAACCTGTTCACGCCGTGTACAGCATCGGGCAAACCGCCTAGCGTGTCTGGAACCAGGCAGCGATGCGCCACAGGCGTTGCGGCGCATCGCAATCAAGGAGCGATCATTGCTATCATGTATTAAGCGTGATTCCTTCGCTAGGGAACAGCTCCCAGTCGGTTGGTGCGAGCATATATTCTGATGCCTCGACGTCCAGTAAGTAGGCTATCCAATCTCTGCCGAAGTCGTTGCGCTCGCCATCGCCAAAGACCGACGCATTGACGCTGAATGAAAAAAAGACAGCCAGAAAGATAAGCGCCGATACTACTCTTCCAAAAACGGGCCTTTTCACTGAACGCCCTCCTGAATGAATCGTCCGGTCCCAGTGGCCTTCCGGCTTGGCGCGGCACGACGTTGAAAACAACGAAACTAGCGCTCTATTGAATGCAGGATGGAGAGTGAATTTCCACGGATTGATCGCCATTACTATTCGGCGACCATACCCCAACATGATGGGCACGCCATGAAGCCCTGACTCCGGGCGCTATTGCAGCATGTGGAAAACCCCGAAACCAATCTGATTTTTTTATTCAAAAACCGTGCTTGATAGAGAGCATCGAATAACCGCCCCTGCTCATCTCCAAAGCGCAGGCGCGGTTTCATATTCTTGTATACGGTAATTTTCCGGCCTGCTGTCCGTATTTCACCAGTTTGAACCACCCCAGGTATCAAGGAGGCTGCTTGATTAAAGAAAAACAACCTCGTGGACAGGCTCGCGAGACGGGCTGTCGCTGTTTGTTCAACCTCGCTCGGTAGCATATAGCCAATCGACGAATGAAGACGTTTATTGTTGAACCAAGCCAGGCGAGTGGCTGAGATGCTCCGTATCGACGCGCTCTGGCTAACCACTGAGCCGCTGGACCTGCGAGCCGAGCGGCTTGCTGCCTCTGCTTGCGCGCGAGTCTCAGACGGGACGGAGGTCATACCTAATTATGGGTAGGCTGTGGGCAGATATCACTGATTGCCAGCGAAGCACACACGAGAAATAAGGTCAAAAACTTAGGAAACCTCTCAGAATCACAAGGTAGATGTGATGCTCAAAATGAGCGGGCGACGGGAATCGAATCCTGCACATCGCCTATTGATTCATGCTTGGTTATCCCTGCCCACAGAGCAGCGATAGGCTTGATTCCGTACCATTTGACATCTGTTGGCGAACTCTTGCTATAGGCTATAAATTTCCCTATTATGGACAAAATTTGATTTTTTTGTCCATAATAGAAAACATGCCTCGCAAACCACCTGTTGTCTTTCCCCAAGAGCAGCGCCTGCTCTCCGAGCTGGGTGAACGGCTGCGTCTTGCGCGCAAGAGGCGCAAGCTGAGCAGCGCGGTAGTGGCACAACGCGCGGGGATTTCCAGGACCACCGTGTACAAGGTCGAGGCAGGCGCCCCGGGCGCGACCCTGGGCACCTATGTCAGGGTACTGGCTGTACTAGGCCTTGAAGGCGATCTCAATCTGCTGGCTGCCGACGACCGGATCGGGCGCAAATTGCAGGATCTGGCGTTGGAGCCATCACCCGATGCCAGGCGCCGAAAGGTCGCTAGCCCTTCGTCGGCCCGGAACCGCGAGGGGTCTGAATGAGCAAGCAGCAGGACAGCGCCCTGGAAGTCTGGCTGGACGATGACCTCGGCCCTCCATGTCTGGTCGGCACGCTGGCTCATGACCGTGGCCAGATCCGCTTTCACTACGAACGGGACTGGCTCAAAGACCCTCGCGCCTTTGCGCTGGACCCCGGCCTCTCCCTGGACGAGCACCCCTTCTTTCCGAAGCCGGAACTGGGCAACTTCGGGATCTTCCTGGACTCATCGCCTGACCGCTGGGGCCAAACGCTAATGAAGCGCCGTGAGGCATTGCTGGCCAAGGACGAGAAGCGGCCGCCCCGCACGCTCTACGCCTGGGACTTCCTGGTTGGTGTGCAGGACCAGACCCGCCAGGGCGCATTGCGCTTTCGTCGGCCGGGCACGGAAACCTTCCTTGGTGACGAGAAGATGGCGGCTCCGCCAGTGACGACCTTGCGCGAACTGGAAGCGGTGGCCTATCAGCTCAGCAACCGGCGCATCGACGACCTCGATGCCCTGCGCAGGTGGCTGGCGGTACTTGTCGCGCCGGGTGCCTCGCTGGGCGGGGCCAGGCCGAAGGCCAACTTCACCGAAGCCGACGGCTCGCTCTGGATCGCCAAGTTCCCCGCCCGTGATGACGACCGGGACGTTGGAGCCTGGGAGTACGTTGCTCATCAACTGGCCCGGAAGGCTGGCGTGGATGTGCCCCCCGCAAGACTGATCAGGCTGGGCAACGACTTCCACACCTTCTGCGTGCAAAGGTTCGATCGCACACATGGCGCCCGGCGCTTCTACGCCTCGGCGATGACGCTGCTGCGCAAGACGCAGAGCGAAGGCACGAGCTACCTGGAACTGGCGCAGTTCATCCGGGCCCAGGGCGATGCGGAACATGCAGACGCAGACCTGGCACAACTTTTCCGTCGCATGGCATTCAACGTCGCGATCGGCAACCGAGACGATCACCTGCGCAACCACGGCTTCGTGCTTGGCAAGACAGGGTGGCGCCTCGCGCCAGCGTTTGACGTCAACCCGAACATCGACAAAGCGGAGCATGTCCTGAACATCGACGACGTCGACAATCGGCCGAATCTGCAGATGGTTCTCGGCACGGCGGCGTTCTACGGACTTGGCGACGGCCCTGCCCGGCAGGTGGTGGAGGAAGTGGCGGCAGCGGTCGATGTGTGGCAGGAAGCAGCGCGCAGGGCTGGTATTGCAGGGGCCGATATTGCTCTGACGGCGGGAGCTTTCGTGGCCCATGCAGAGTTTCGTGCAGTCGCACGTCGCGACTGAAACTTTTCCACGTCAGCGTTCAACATCGCCGTCATCATCTGGGCGCCCCCGCCCCAACGAAAGCGAAAATGCCAAGCCTTGCGGCCGTGTACGGGGATCAGCAAGGAGAGACCGAGGTCATCGGCCAGCGTGCGCTTCTTGGCGGTGGGCCGTGCCTTGCGGCATGCAAATTCGGAAAGTGCCATGGTTCCAACTCCAGTGAGTTGGTGCGAGCTTGGCGTCCTCGCTTGCGCTATCCCATCAACAATCCTAAGCCGAGCCGTTCCTATTCCAATGTACACACCAATGTACACATTCGACGGCGCTTGCGGTGGATTTCCATGGATGCCAGTGGACGCTAAATTTTGGAAAATCTTCCCAAAATCAACCACTTACAACGTTCGCTGGACGAGCCTGGAGTTCCCTGGATGATGATGCTGGAGCGGGTGAAGGGAACATCATCGTGTTCCCAACTCGTTGATTGATAACGAGTTTTCCGCACTCGGCGAACCGAGATGGACATAATTATGGACTGAAAACCACGCTTGGTCAACGCGCGCTCCGAGCAAGTCCAGTGTGAGCCATGGACAGCCAGCAGTAGCCAATGTACCCGAGCGCTCAACGTCACGAGGCCGGTTCATCTCCCTTTGGCCGGAACTCCTCGCGGGCGCGCTGCAGAAACCGCTTCATGGGCTCAGAGGGTTCGGCGCTGCGGCGCAGCAGGTAGGTGGACAGCATGGGCGGCGTGCCGGCCAAGGGGCGAACGGTTATGTCGGGGCGGTTCAGGGTCTGCACCTGCGAGGCAATGGCGAAACCTAGGCCATAACCGGCACCGACCAGAGTCAGCATCACGCCTAGGCTCGTCACCTGATCTACCAGCTTGAGCGGCTTGGACGCACCTTGAAGCACCGCCTGGATCTGGTGGTGGCAGCCCGATCCCGCGTCCGGATGGCACAGTACCAACGGAAACTTCAAGGCTTCATCCAATGGCACTTCCGCGTGCGCCAACAAGGGGTGGCGCACGGGCACGATCACCGACAGAGGATCGGTCCACACGGGCTCGGCGACAAGGCCTTCGCTCACCGCGTCCGACAGCGCAAAACCGATGTCCAGCAGATCGTTGTGCAGGCCCTTGAGCTGCTGCGCGAAAGGCAGCTCGAAGACGCGAATCTCCAGTTCGGGCTCTTCCTCGCGGCTGCGCGCCAGCAAGGTGGCAATGTGGGGCTGCGCCAAGCTGTCGCAGATGGCGATGCGCAGATAACCCTGATAGCCCTGCGCCGCCGCCTTTGCGGCACTCACCGCCTGCTCCACGGTGGCCAGCACACGCCGGCACTCACCGAGGAACACTTGACCGGCCCAGGTCAGTCGCGTCTGGTGCGCGCTGCGGTCGAACAACTGCACGCCGAGCGTGGCTTCGAGATTTCGCATTGCGCGCGACACAGGCGATTGTTCTACGCCAAGGCGCTCGGCCGCTCGCGCGAAATGCAGTTCTTCCGCGACCGCAACGAAATAGCGCAGTAGTCTGAGTTCCAATGCGGCCTCCTGTTTGCCTCGTTCCTGGCCTGCGTCCACCTCATGCGGATTGCGCCTCGCTTTCTCCTTCGATGATTGGCAAGAGGTTCCGGCGTTGCATGCTTGCCTATTCGGATAGGCAGATCGCATCCGAAAATTACGGAGGTTGAGGCGGAACGCTACCTGGCCGAAGACCTGAGAACCTCAATCGCCGCGACGCTGCACTACCGCCTGATCCACAGGTTCAGTTCAATCAATTCCCGGGTTGCAGCTCCACACGCACCTCGCGCGATTTGCCGGCCCGCTCCACTGACAAGACCACCACATCGCCGACCTTCCTGTCGTCTAGCCGCGCGAGCAGCTTGGCCACATCGTCCGTCGCCTGGCCATCAACATCGATGATGCGGTCGCCCGGCACGATGCCTTGCGGCGTGACTTCGACACCCGCGAGGCCGGCCTTGTGCGCTGCCGAACCAGGGGTAACACGCAACACGAACACGCCCTTGCTTCCAGTCAGCGCCAGCAGGCGCTGATTGAGCTGTTCGTCCACCTCAATGCCCAGCGCCGGACGGATGTACTTACCGGTCTTGATGAGTTGCGGGACTACGCGCATGACGGTGTCCACCGGCACGGCGAAACCAATCCCGGCCGAGGCGCCGGAGGGGCTATAGATCGCCGTGTTGATGCCGATGAGCCTTCCTGCCGAATCGAGCAGCGGCCCACCGGAGTTGCCAGGGTTGATGGCGGCGTCGGTCTGGATCAGGTGATCGATGGCCGGGCCGCCCGCTTCTCCGGGTAACGAGCGGTCGAGCGCGGAGACGATGCCGGTGGTGAGCGTCCAGTCCAGGCCGAAGGGGTTGCCGATAGCGAACACCTTCTGACCCACCTTGAGGTCGGCACTGGTGCCGACCGGCACGGCCGGCGGGCGCTTGAAACCGACGCCGATCTTGAGCACAGCGATGTCGTGCGCGGGGCTCGTCCCCACCAGTGCGGCCTGGTAGTCGCGGCCGTCGGCCAGTTTGACGGTGGCTTCGGACGCGCCCTGGATGACGTGGAAGTTAGTGACGACGTGGCCGGCGTCGTCCCAGATGAAGCCCGAGCCAGTGCCGCGCGGCACGGAGAAGACGTTGCGCGTCCAGACATCGCGTACCAATTGTGCGGTAGTGATGTAGACCACCGAGGCGCGCGATTTCTCGAACAGTTCGATGGTGGCTTTCTCGTCCGCCGCCAGATCGCCACGCGCCGTCACAGTGCGTTCTGCCGCCTCGCGCGGACTGAACCAGGCCTCGATGGCGGGCAGGAACTGCCAAAGCAGCATGAGCGCGGCAATACAGGCGGTGATGAAGAGCCAGCGCCGGACGAAGTGGTCCGGCGCGGGACGTTGGTACGGGTCGGGGTAGGCCATGAGAAGTCTCCTGTTGATAGGCAATCAGCGCCACAGCCCGCTCGGGCGCCAGCGCGGTGGGCGCGGCGTCAAAGCGGATTCCGGCAAGAAATGGGGCGCGTGGAGTGGCAACGCTGATGCTGGCCCAGGCGCCAACGTCAGTAGGCGTGAGATGCGTTCTTGCGTGGCCGGATGCGTGCGCAACCAGGAGGGTTCGGGATTGCCCCATCCCGGCCACAACCAGGCGCGCCAGGAGCGGCTGACCCGCTCGATTTTCGCCAGCGCGGACGCAAGCCCCTGCGGGTCGCCAGTCAGTTCCGCAGCGAGGCGGTCAGCGTCGAACTCACGCACGCGAGACAAGCCGAGCTGTGCGAGCAGGGCCAGCTGGGGCGATGCGGCCAATAACAATAAACCAGGCCAATAGACCTCCGCCGCGCCAACCAGCAGCGCGGGCAGGCTCAGCAGGATCGCGATCTGTCCCATAAGGGCCAGTAGGCTCGTGAAGCGACTGACGGAATCCGCCAGCCCCATGACGCGCAGATCCTCACTGGCGATGTGCGCGATCTCGTGCGCGAGCACACCCGCCAGCTCGCGTGGGCTCAGGCGGCGCAGCAGGCCATCGGTGAGGGCGATCGATGCCTCCTGCTTCGATCCGGTGGCGAAGGCGTTGACGACGGCACTGGGCACGTAGTGCGGCACCGGCGTGGCGGGCAAACCGGCACGGACGGACAGCTCGCGCAACAGGGCCCAAATTTCCGGGGCTTCGTGCGGGTGCAAAGCCCGGGCGCGGTGCAGGCGCAAGGTCAAGGCGGATGCGGTTGCCGGTTCCAGCAGCGGCGTGCCTGCAACTGCAAACAGCGCGAGCCACAGGCCGCTTTCCCCGAACAGCAGGCTTCCTGCGGCGGCTGCGATCCCGACCAGGGTCAGGACCAACAGCCCGGTCTGCAGGCGGTTGAGCCAGCGGTGTTGCAACAACGCCGCGCGCGGGTCACTGGGATGATGACGGATCATGCGCAGAGGTCTCGGCGGCGCAGTCGTCGCGCTCGCGCAGCAGCCAGTAAGTGGCTCCGAGCGCTAGCGTCGCGCCTGCCAGCGCGGCGATCTTGGCGGGGCTCGCCTCGGGGTCGAGGATCACGAATTTGCGCGCCAGCGCGATCAGGCCGATGAGGATCACGGTCTTGATCTGGATGATGCTGTCCCGACGCAGCGCCACGCGCACGATGGAATGCTTGAACTCCATCGCGATCAAGAGCGTCATGATCATGCCGAACACACTCTGGAATACCTTGTGATCCAGGGGATTGAAGGCATCGAGGATCAGCAGCGTGAAGACGATGGAGATGAGCTGGAGCAGCGACACCACGATGATGACGGCGATCACCGCCGACAGCACGAGCGCGACGACCTGCTCGAAGCGCTCGTAAAAACTCATGATGGCCCATTGGTCACGCAAGACCTGAAATGGATTGCGGAGTGTTGATTTCATGAAGATGGACTCCCTGCGAAACCGCCGCTGTCGAGATGGCGGCGCATTGCACTGATGTTTCGTTCGACCATTTCGGCCGACATGCCAAGCGTCGACATCACCTGTTCCGCCAGCCCGATGGCCGCGGCAAAGGATTGCTGGTGTACACGCACGTTGGGCATGGCGCGAAATGCACCCGCTTCGGTCATGTGCCTGCATGACACCAACACGGTCAGCGCCGGACAGTTCCCGGCAATCGCCTGGGCGATGCGCAGCGCCGGCTGGGCCTGGGCGAACGTCAGCACCACCAGGCGCGCGTGCGCCAACCCGGCAGCCAGCAAGGTATCGGGGCGACTGGCATCGCCATGGAACACCGGCGCGCCGGCGGCACGCGCGGCCTCGACCTTCTGCGCGTCCGCCTCCAGCAACAGATGCGCCACGCCGGCGTGGCGAAGAATCTCGCTGACTGTCAGGCCAAGCTCGCCCGCGCCGCACACGATGACATGGTCTCGATATCGCGCCGTCTGCGCGGCGATCTCAACTTCTTCAGCCTGGGGTGGCTGAATGACGCCGCCGGTGCGGCTCAAGAACCGGGCAAGTACATCGTGATGGCGGATCAGCAGCGGTGCCAAGGCCATGCTGAGCACCAGCGCGACCAGCATGGGTTGTACGACGGTCGCGGGAATCAGATGCTGCTGCAAGACCATGCCCAACAACAGCAGGGCGAACTCGCCGCCATGCCCCAACGCTATGCCCGTGCGCCAGGCATCGAGGGCGGACAAGCGCGTCGCCCGCAAGGCCAGGGTGTTCAGCCCGATCTTGACCGGTACCAGCACTGCCAGCCACGCGAACACCGCCAGTGGTGCCGAAAGAATCTGCGCTCCGTCCAACTGCAGGCCGATGGTCACGAAGAACACCCCCGACAACACATCGCGAAACGGTTTGAGGTGGCTTTCCATGTGGTGACGGAAGTCGCTCTCGCCCAGCACCATGCCGGCCAAAAACGCACCCAGGGCGGCGGATACGCCGACCGCGTGTGCAGCAGCGGCGGCAGCCACCACCACGCACAAGGAAACCAGCACGAAGGATTCTTCGTGGCCCTGCCGCGCCACCCAGCCCAGCAGGCCATGCAACAGACGACGGGAGGCGAGGGCCGCTGCCGCGAACAACATCAGCACGCCCAACACTTCGAGCAGCACGCTCTCGATCTTCGGCGACTCGCCGCGCGCCCAGATCGCCAGCAGGGCCAGCAGGGGCACGCTGGCCAGGTCCTGAAAGACCAGCACGGCGATGGCGCTGCGGCCGTGGCGGGTGGTGAGCTCGCCTTGGTCGGCCAGCTGCCGGCTGACCAGCGCCGTGGACGACATGGCCGCCGCAGTGCTGAGCAACGCAGCGCGCTGAACTGGCTGTCCCAGCCACATCAACATCAAGGTCAGTGGCGTGGCGACAGCGATCATCTGCAAGCTGCCGGCCGCCAATACGGTTTTACGGGAAAGCCAGAAGTGCCCGAGGGAGAACTCCAGCCCAACCATGAACAGCAGCAGGGCCACGCCCAGCTCGGACAGAAAATCAAGCGCTTCTCCCGGCGCGACTACACCGCTGACCGACGGGCCCAGCAAGGCGCCGACGGCGAGGTAACCCAGCAAGGCGGGTACTCTGAACGCCGCCGTCGCCACCGCCGCGAAGCTGCATGCAGCCAGCAGGATCAGGGTGGCGCCGAGCAAGTCCTGCATCGGTCAGCGCCCCACCTGTGCAGATGCCCAGCGCACGATGTCCTGCGCGCCCAAGGCGCCGGCCTGACGCCCGATCTCCCGCCCACCCTGGAACAGGGCGAGCGTCGGAATGCTGCGGATGCCGAACTGCGCGGCCAGGTGGGGTTCTGCCTCGGTATTGACCTTGGCCAGCCTGACCCTGGGTTCGAGCTGGCGCGCCGCTTGCTGGAATTGCGGGGCCATCATCTTGCACGGCCCGCACCAAGGTGCCCAGAAATCGACCAACAGTGGCAGGTCGCTGCGCTCCACGTGGCGCGAAAACGTCGCCGTGGTCAACTCGATGGGTTCGCCCGTGAACAAGGGCTGCTGGCAGCGGCCGCAGTTGGGATGTTCCGATAGCTTCGCAGTCGGTACGCGGTTGATGGACTGGCAATGCGGACAGACGAGGTGAAGATCATTCTTCATGGTTCGCCTCCTTGGACCACAGTGAGGCTGCCGCGCTTCGGGTCACAGACAATGCCGACCAATCAACGCCTTGGAGCCAATCGTTCCCGTCTTTGCTTACTCCGGCCTCTTCCAAATGAGCAGCGATGAACGCTTCGGCCTGCATCAGCCACCTTTGGACAGTATCTTCCTGACTAGGAATCAGCAGGATTTCAGAGACGCTGCTGGCATCCAGCCCGTCCACACGGAGAAGCAGAAAAATGCGCCGCCACAAACGCGGCATGTCCTTCAGCAGGTCGAATGCAAAAGCGAACTCGCTCGACCGATCAACTAGCTCCTCCTGTTCCGCGATCGTTGCGGCATCGGGATGCTGACTGTCAGCGATGATATCGGCCAGCCTGAGTGTGTCATCGGGCTGATAAAATTCGAAGACTTCCTCTTCCACCATGGCCTCGGCGACGTCCTGGGCATCCGCTTCGACCGGCGCGTCCAGAGAAACGAATTCGCCAAATTGCCGGCTGTTTGCCACTTCGCGATCAATGACGGCAAAAAGATGCTTCAAAAGATCGCGGTAAGCGGCATTTTCTTCTGGAACGGATGTCCATACCGATTCAGCCAGAGCAATCGCTTCGTCCACCACGTCGTGCAGCGTCGGATAATCGCGAGGCAAATCACCGGCGGCATGCAGATAAGCCAACTCGCGTTGCGCAACGGCCTCAACCTTCGGCAGCAGCGCCTCGATTGTCCAGTGTGCTTGCTGGACGACAGGGGCAGGTCGAGTGTCGATCCGCGCCTTGAGCTCGCGCAAGCGTTCACGACGCGCCTTACGCTTGATTTGATCCTGAGCGCTCAGCCGATCAAAGTGCTTCTTGGCCTGCCGGAACAACGCCTGCGCTAGCATGTGCGCGAGAGGCGTCAGATCGTTATGCGATGCAGTGACGCTGACGATTTTTTTGCCCGGCAAGTGCATGTGGCCACAGGCCGTTAAGCGAGATCCTTTTTTCGCGCGTTCGAGGACGATTTGAAGACGTACCGAATCTTCGGCGCGCTTTTCGAGCAGCGGCTTGAGATCGGGTTCAACCGCTTTTTCTACAGACTTTTGCCAAGGTTCATGAAATTCTTTTTCGACGAATCGATAGCCATATTGTATACGCATGCTAAAGCCCTTTAGTGTTGTCCGCCCAGGTGAGTGGACCCGGGTGATTGGATATGTTGATTTTCAAAGGTGACCTTACGATTTGGTTTTCCACACCCTTACTCCTGACGCGCTTTGCGCAAACGCCCACTGAGAAGCAAAAGAGTCATACCGAAGATCGCAGCATGGAAACCCAATAGCCAGCCCGCGGCCAGAAATGATTCGATCGGGCGGGTAAAAAACATCCATAGGATGATCGCACCGAGGAGCGCGGAAAGCAGCCCGCTGAGGGCAAGCCAGATCTCGCCCTTGATTTCCCGGCGCAGCCGAACGGCGGCGGATATCTCCAGCACACCAGTGAAAATCGCCCAGAAGCCCACGCTAGCCCATACAAAAGAAGCCAAGACTATCGTGGCGATCCAAGGAGCGACCAGGACGACGACGCCGGTAAGTATGCCGACAATGCCGCTGAACAGCAGCCAGCCCCAGCGCTCTTTTTTCTGGATATGGCGCACCGCTGCAACCAAGTTGAACGCGCCATTGACCAAGGAAAATGCGCCGAACACTAAGGCCATGGCCAACAGAGCCGATTGTGGCATCCAGAACGCAAGGGCTGCAAAAATCAATGCCAAGACACCGCGCAGCGCGAAAAGCCCCCAATTTTGGCTCAGCGAACACAGTACTTTTGGGGGATCGTCCGCATTGGAATCGGCGATGGTGTGTGTGTTCATGCAATATCTCCTAGAGATCTAATGGGGTGAAAAATCAAAAACACCCGAGCCAAGAGAGGGGCGCGACGCGCCCCTCTTACGCCCTATCCAGCGGTTTCAGAACAACTTGGACAGTTTTGCCTTGATTTCATCGAGCCAGCCTTTTCCGCTCCCGCCTGCGGCCGTCTTTTCCTTGACTTTCTTGAGTTCAGCGTACAGGGGCTCAAAGTCCTTCTTTTTGCCATAGCCCAGCAGTTCTGCCATTTCCAACTGCTGCCGGGCTTCGTTTAACAAGTCCTGCAGGCGTTCACCGGACGCCTCGCTGCGCTGGCCATCTTCTGTCAAGGTCTCGGCGCGCTTGAGGAGCAGTTTGGCGCGCAGGATGGGCAGCGGGATGACGCTGAGTGTCTCGACGAACGTGCCGAGCGCCAACTGCAGCGCGGCCTTGGCCTCTTCGATCTTGCCCTGATCGATCAGCGGCACGACGGATTTCACGGCTGCCGGGTAAGTCGCCAGAGGGATGTTGGTGACCGCAATTACGATTTCGCTGGCCAGCAATGCCAAAACGCGACGAGCGCGTTGCACCTCGCCATGTTTGAGGGCATCCAGCGCCTCGTCGGTCATCGCCTCAACGGTTTCCGTGTTGGCGAACAAGTCGTGCACGATGGTGCGCACATCAACGGGGGCCAGGGCGAGCGTGGGTTCGCGTGCAACGATCAGCTCCAGCTTTCCCGTCACTTCGGCCAGCGTTGCCAGTGCTCGCGCGGTGTCCTTTTCGTCCAGGGCCGCCAGCGCTGATTTGGTCAGCGCCAAGGCCGAGACGGCCTCATCGAGGACTTGTTTACGTTTGTCTGCCGCCTGCGAGTCCGTTTCCTTCTGAACCTCAGGCTGCACCTCCGTAACGACTTCAGGCTTGGGCTCTGGACTGACAGGAAGGTTGCTTACCGCGGCCTGTTCGTTTATTTCTTTGTTCGTCGCATTGGGATTCGATGTTTGCTCATTCATGGTGATATGCCTCGTATGAGATAGTGAAAATAGGCGAATCTATTGGGGCTGACTGCGAATATCGCGAGACTGACCGATGGAGCAGTCGGCTCCTTCATCACCTCAAAACAGCTTTTGGATGCGCGTCTTCAACTCGTCGAACCATCCCTTGCCGCTTTTGCCACCAGCCGACTTTTGCTCAATGGACTTCACCTGATCGAAGATGGGTTTGAAATCCGCCTTCTTGCCATAACCCAGGATCTGCGCCATCTCGATCTCCGTGCGCACGGACGACAGCAAGGTGCTGAGCTCCTCGTTCTGCTTGGCATCGCGCTTGTCGGTCTCGGCCAGCTTTTCAGCTTTTGCCATCGCGGCTTCAGCCCGTAGCACGGGCAGAGGGAGTACAACTTTGGTGACCACCAGCGTGTTCAGTGCTCGGGCGAGTTCCGCCTTGGCGTCGTCGATTTTGCCGCTGTCGATGAGCCGTGCGGCCGGCTTGATCGCTGCCGGGTACGTTGCCATCGGCAGGTTGCCGGTTTCGATCACGATTTCGCTGGCAAGATTGGCAACAATGGGCCGGGCCTTTTGCACCTCGCCATCATCCAACAACTCCCGAGACAACTTGACCGCTTTCTTCACCGATTCCACGTTGGCGTGGATATCGTGGGTGATGACGCGTACATCGACCGGCGCCAAAGCAAGTTTGGCGTCACGCGCCAATACCAGTTCCAGCTTTCCGCTGGCCAGTTCCAGCGCAGCGAGCGCCTCCTTGGTCTTCTTTGCATCAAGGAGGGTCAAAGCCTCCTGGGTCTTGGCCAGCGCAGTGATGGCGTCTTGAGTGAGCTCGGCACGCTTTTTATCGGCTTCCCGGGCGGCCTTGTCATCTACCTGTGGCTGTGCCGCCTTGGATGCGGCAGAGGGTGCTGCAGCACCTGGGCTAGAACCTGCCGCCGATTGGGCCAGGGCCGGTCCGCTCAGTCCGACGACGACCGCCAGGGCAAGTGCGGAGAAGGTGTATTGTGGCTGTTTGATATTCATGATCTTGGGCTCCTAATTAAAGTTAGTTGACTGAGATTTCAATCTGTTTCGGTTTGGCTTGCTCGGCCTTGACAAGCCGCACTTCCAGCACGCCGTCTTTCATGGAAGCCGTCACCTTGGTCGGATCAACGTTGTCAGGCAAGACAAAGCTGCGCACAAAGCGGCCATACGCACGTTCGATGCGGTGGAACTTCTTGCCCTGCTCCTCTTTTTCCAGTTTGCGCTCGCCGCTGATGGTGAGCACGCCGTTTTCCGCGCTGACGCGCACGGCATCCTTGGGGACCTCCGGCAGATCCAGCTTGAGGAGGAATGCGTTCTCATCCTCGCTGATGTCCACCATTGGTGCCCAGTCCGCCGTGGTCATGGCTTCGTTGCCGGTACGGGCGCCCTGTCGCTGGGGTGTCCCTCCCAACATCGTCGCCAGGCGGTTTTGCAATTCTTCCAGTTCCCGGAAGGGGTCCCACGGAGTCAATGCAGACATATCGGTTCTCCTTGAACAATGCCGGCGAATTGGATGACGCACCGAACAGAGCCGCCGGCTTACTCTGAATGGCACCTACTACTGTTTTCAGTTCCGAACAAGTCCTTGAGTCAATTGACGGATATCGCTTTCGTCGAGCGTTTCCCGCGCCAGCAGTTCGCGCGCACAACGCTCCAGCACCGCGCGGTTGGTGTCGAGGATCCGGTAGGCGCGCTCGAACACGCCCATCACGATGTCGCGGATGGCCTGATCGATGCGCGCCTGGGTCGATTCGGCCACCCGGCAGCCGCCTTGGGCCAGTTCCGGTGTATCGAGAAAGCGTGGCCGCTGCGCCTCGAAGGCGATGTAGCCCAGTCCTTCGTCCATGCCAAAGCGGGTGATCATGTCGCGGGCGATGTCGGTGGCCCGTGCGAGGTCATCGGCAGCCCCGGTGGACAGCTCGCCGAACACGAGCTTCTCGGCCGCACGACCGCCCAGCAGCACGGCGATCTTGTGCTCGAGATCGGTACGCGTCATCAGGAAGCGGTCTTCGGTGGGGCGCTGCAAGGTGTAGCCCAGCGCGCCGATGCCGCGCGGGATGATCGAGATCTTGTGCACGGGGTCGGTGCCGGGCAGCGCCAGCGCCACCAGCGCATGGCCCATCTCGTGATAGGCCACGGTTTCCCGCTCCTTGGGATTGAGTACTCGGTTCTTCTTCTCCAGGCCCGCCACAATGCGCTCGATGGCGGCGGTGAAGTCCTGCAACTCCACGGCGGACGCTTTGCGCCGGGTCGCGGCCAGCGCGGCCTCGTTGACCAGGTTCGCGAGGTCTGCACCCGAGAAGCCCGTGGTCAGCGCAGCCACCTGTTCGAGATCGATATCCTGGGCCAGCGTCACCTTCTTGACATGAACCTTCAGGATGTCCAGCCGTCCCTTCTTGTCGGGCCGGTCCACCAGCACCTGACGGTCGAAGCGACCGGCGCGCAGCAGCGCCTGGTCGAGGATTTCGGGGCGGTTGGTGGCGGCGAGGATGATCAGCCCGACCGAGCTGTCGAAGCCGTCCATCTCCGTGAGCAGCTGGTTGAGGGTCTGCTCGCGCTCGTCGTGGCCGCCGATGGGGCCGCCGACGCCGCGCGCGCGGCCCAGCGCATCGAGCTCGTCGATGAAGATGATGGCCGGCGCCTGCCCGCGGGCCTGCTCGAACAGGTCGCGCACGCGCGCTGCACCCACGCCGACGAACATCTCGACAAACTCTGATCCGGAGATGGAGAAGAAGGGCACCGCCGCCTCGCCGGCAACAGCCTTGGCCAGCAATGTCTTGCCGGTGCCCGGTGGGCCGACCAGCAACACGCCCTTGGGAATGCGCGCCCCGAGCCGTCCATACTCCTGCGGATTCTTGAGGAAATCGACGATCTCAACCAACTCCGCCTTGGCTTCATCGACGCCAGCGACATCGGCAAAGGTCACGCCAGTGTTCTTCTCCATGAATACCTTGGCGCGACTCTTGCCGATGCTCAGGAAACCACCCATGCCCTGCTTCTCGGCGAAGCGGCGGAACAGGAAGAACCAGACGCCGAAGAAGGCCACGGCCGGCAGAATCCAGGAGAGCACATCACGCAGCCAGGTGCTTTCCACCACTCGCGCGTAGGACACATCGTATTTCGACAGCTGCTCGGCCAGGTCGGGTTCGACGCGGGTGGCCACGATGGTGGTCTTGCCACGACTGTCCGGTGATTTCAGACGCCCGGTAACCGTGCGGTCCGACACCAATACTTCGGCGACGCGCCCCTCGGCCAGCGCTTTCTCGAACTCACTATAGGGAACGGGTTCAACCGTCTTCGCCGCCTGCCAGTAGTTCTGCAGCGTCAGCAGCAACAGGCCGGCGACGATCCAGTAGCCAATGTTCCATTGATCTTTCTTTTCCATGGGCAATGTTCCTCGCAAGTCGTGTCGCTAGAGAATGGGGGTGAACAGACGGGCCACCCCGTCGCGCAAGCGGATGGCCAGCGGGTGGGCGCGCAACGCCTTCGCCGATATCTCGCCCGACGCATCACGAGCGGCATCAAAAAGGGATGACAGCCGCGTAGACAACACGGTGTCGTACACCTCCACATTGAACTCGAAGTTGAGGCGCAAACTGCGCGCATCCCAATTGGCCGAACCCAGGCAGCACCACGCTCCGTCTACCAGCATCAGCTTGCTGTGGTCGAACGGGCCCGGCCGTTCGAAGATGCGCACACCGTGCTCCAGCACCTGCCAGTAGTGGGCGCGTGCGGCCCATTGCACCGTGGGATGGTCGCCGTTTGCGGGCGTCAGCACGTCGATACGCACGCCGCGCAACGCGGCCGTGCTTAGCGCCGCGATCATCGGCTGATCGGGCACGAAGTAAGGTGTCCAGATGCGCACCGAATGCTTCGCCGCGCTCAAAGCGCCCATGAAGGTCCAGCGCAGCCGGTCCAGGGCCTCATCGGGACCGGCCTCGATGCCGCGCGCCCAAGAGGTTCCTTGCTCATCAGCCGTTGCGGGCGGTTCGCCCCAGAGACCCTCGTTGAGCCGCTCGCCCGTGGTATCGCACCAATCGTCGGTGAAGCACCGCATCAGATGCGCAACCACCGGCCCGCGCAGACGAAAGTGCAAATCGTGACAGGCCCGGCCCGGCGCATCGGGCCGCCAATACGGGCTGAAGATGTTCATGCCGCCGGTGAAACCCGTCTCGCCATCGATCACCAGCAGCTTGCGGTGATTGCGCAGATGCGCGGCATGCAGGCGCGCGGGAATCAACGTCGGGTTGAACGTCGCCGCCGGAACGCCGGCGCGCTGCAAGGCGCGGTAGGCGCTGCGGGGCGTCCAGCGGGCATACACGTCGTCGATCAGCACCCGCACTTGCACGCCGCGCTCATGAGCCCGGCGCAGCGCATCGACGAACTGCGCCCCGATGCCTTGGCTGTCGAAGATGTACGAGGCCAAGGCGACGCTGTACCGCGCCGATTCGATGGCGGCGAGCATGGCCGGGTAGGCCTGCTCGCCATCGACAAGCGGCTCGATGCGGTTGCCGCCGGTCAGCGACTGGCCGGTGGCGCGTCCCACCAGGTGGGCCAGACCGGCAAGCGGCGGCGATACAGCCTCGGGCATCGTGGGCGAGAGGTCCTGCCGAACAGCAGGATCTGCCCCCGGGAAGAGCCGCCGCGCCCGCCGCTGGTAACGGTTGATGCCGAACAGCCCATACAGCAGCGAACCGCCCAGCGGCAACAAGGCGATCAGCAGTACCCACAGCGTGGCCGATCGAGGGTCACGCTTGTAGATGACCGCGTGCCCCGCTGTGGGGATAGCGACCGCCAGCGACACGAGGGTGGCTGCCCATGTCAGCCCGTTGGGGTCGGACACGACAGCCTCCCCATGACTCAAGATTCGCCGCCCGCTGACTTCTTCTTGCGCGCAGGCTTGCTCGCGTCGCTAGGCGGCGTCTCGGCCGCGTTCGCGGCATCGGGCTTCTCAGGCTCGGCCGGCTTCGCGGGTGGCTCCTGGCGCTCGAAGACCACCCGTTCGGCCTTGTCGTCCCAGCGGGCGCTGGCGTGATCGGCCTTGCCGATACCGCCACCCAGCATCTCGCGCGCCAGTGCCGTCTCCAGCTCGCTGCGGATCAGCCGCTTGAGCTCACGCGCGCCGAACTCGGGCTTGTAGCCTTCCTCCGCGAAGTGATCGATCAAGGTCTGATCGAAGGTCAGCGTCACGCCCTGGCTGGCGGCGTTGCGGGCCACACGATCGAGCTGCAGGCCGACGATATGGCGGATCTCCTCCTTGCCCAGCGCATGGAAGACGATGATTTCGTCTATGCGGTTGAGGAACTCGGGGCGGAAGTGTCCGCGCAGCACGTCCATCACCTCGAACTTGGTCTTCTCGTATTCCTCGCCGGCGGCGCCACGGGCCTTCAGCCGACGCTGGATGATGTCCGAGCCCAAGTTCGAGGTGGCGATGATGATGGTATTGGTGAAATCCACCACCCGGCCCTTGCCGTCGGTGAGCCGCCCGTCGTCGAATACCTGCAACAGGATGTTGTAGACGTCGGGGTGCGCTTTTTCGATCTCATCGAGCAACAACACGCTGTAGGGTTTGCGCCGCACTTTCTCGGTGAGCTGCCCCCCCTCGTCATAGCCCACATAGCCCGGAGGCGCGCCCACCAGGCGTGCCACGGTATGGCGTTCACCGTACTCGGACATGTCGATGCGCAGCAGCGCACCTTCATCGCCATAGATCGACTCGGCCAGCGCCTTGGCGAGTTCGGTCTTGCCCACACCCGTCGGCCCGAGGAACAGGAAGGTGGCCACAGGCTTGCCGCCTTCGCGCAGGCCCGCGCGCGCCAGACGCACGGCATCGGCCACCGCGCGCACCGCTTCGTCCTGGCCCACCAGGCGCTCGTGCAGCCGCTGCTCCAGATGCAGCAGCTTCTCGCGTTCTTCCACCGTCAGCTCGTTGACCGGAATGCCGGTCAGGCGCGAGACGATCTGCGCGACATGCTCGGCTTTGACTTCGGCGCTGCCCGAGGCGCGCTCGCGTTCCCATTCCTCGACAAGCTTCTTGAGTTCGGCCTCTTTGGTCTCGATGTGCTTGCCCAGCTCGGCGGCCTTGTCGTACTGCTTGCGCGAGGCCACATAGTCCTGCTCACGCCGCAGCTGGTGCAGTTCGGACTCCAGCTCTTGTACGGCCACTGGGCGGGCCGTGGCCGACAGTTTCACACGCGCGGCAGCCTGGTCGAGCAGGTCAATTGCCTTGTCGGGCAGAAAGCGGGCGGTGATGTAGCGGTCGGACAACTCGGCGGCGGCGATGATCGCGTCCTCTGTGATACTGACCTTGTGGTGCGCCTCGAACGTGTCGCGCAGGCCGCGCAGGATCATCATGGTCTGCGCTACCGTCGGCTCGGGCACCATCACCGGCTGGAAGCGACGCTCCAGCGCGGCGTCCTTCTCGATGTACTTCTGATACTCGTTGAGCGTGGTGGCGCCGATCAGGTTCAGCTCGCCGCGCGCCATCATCGGCTTGAACACGTTGGCCACGTCCAGCCCGCCTTCGCCGCCACCCTGGCCGGCACCGACGATGGTGTGCACCTCGTCGATGAAGAGAATCAGCTCACCCTGGTGCTCGGTCACTTCCTTGAGCACCTTCTGCACGCGCTCCTCGAACTCGCCGCGGTACTTGGCGCCGGCCACCATGGCATTGATGTTGAGTTCCACCAGGCGCTTGTCGCGCAGCGTCTCGGGCACTTCGCCGGCGACCATCCGCTGCGCCAGCCCTTCGACGATGGCGGTCTTGCCGACGCCGGGCTCACCGATCAACACCGGGTTGTTCTTCTTGCGCCGGGCCAGCACTTCGATGGTCGTCTCGATCTCCTGCGCGCGGCCGATGACCGGATCGAGCTTGCCCTCGCGCGCCATCTTGGTGAGGTCGCGCGAATACTTGTCGAGTTCCGGCGTGTTGGTCGGCGTCTCGGCGCGGCCATCCTCGGCCCCTTTGCCGACCACCTTGCTTACCTGCTGGCGCAGCGCTTGCGGCGTGAGGCCGTAACGGCGCAGCAGGTTGGCCGCCAAACCTTCGCCTTCCTCGGCGAGCCCGATCAGGAAATGCTCCGGCCCGACATAAGAGTGGCCGAGTTCGTTGGAGGCCACGAAAGCACGGCTGAGCGCATCCTTGACACGTGGCGACACGCCGATCTCGCCTTCGAACGGCTTGTCGCCACGCTTGGCTTCGGATTCGATTTGCCGCTTGAGGTCATCGACCTTGATCTTGAACTGCCCCAGGATGGTCTTGACCACGTCGCTGTCGGATAGCGCCAGCAGCAGGTGTTCGGTATCGACTTCGGGGCGGCCAAATTCGGCGGCATGTTTGGCGGCCTCCTGCAACAAAGCCTCGGACTGTTCGCTGATGCGGCTGGCGAGCCCACTGCCGCGACGGCGCGCAGTGCCCGTAGCAGCCGGGGCGGGTTCGCCGAACGAGGCATCGACCACCTCGTCGGTATCGGCCGCCATGGACGGTGCGTCGTCACCGATGCGGAAGAAGTCGCTGCCGAGGAAGTCTTCGAACAGGCCGCTACGTGAGCCGAACAACGCTTCGAGCGGCGAGACGGTGCGCTTTTGCTGGCGCACCAATTGGCGATAGTGCTCGTCACACAACAGCATGGTGCTGTGGCGACCATTGAGATTGGCTTCCACCCGCACCGTGGCGGGCTGGCCGCAGACTTGGCATTGTTTTCTGGCCATGCTGATGCTCCTGTAAAGATGGATTTGATGAGACGCCGCCGATCACGAAGCCTCATCCTTTTGTGGTTTTGAGAAAAGCGAGCCGACCAGCGTCAGCCATTGATCGGGATCGAGCGCCCCTGCTTGGGCGTACTGGCCTCGCGCTTGTCCATCGTGATCGTGAGCACGCCATTCTTGAATGCGGCCTTGATCGATTCCTGGTCGGCGTTGTCAGGCAGGTTCAGGGCACGCTGGAAACTGCCGTAGGAGCGTTCGATGCGATGGAAGCCACCTTCCTTCTTTTCCTGCTCCTGGCGCTTCTCGCCCCGTACCATCAGCACGTCGTTGTCGAGCGTGATCTGGATATCCTTTTCCTCGACGCCGGGAACCTCCAAGGAAATCTTGTACTGCTTGTCGGTTTCCTGGATGTCAAGTGCCGGCTTCAGCATGCCCGGCCAGTCCGACGGCCATCGCGGCATGGCCAGCGCCGGGAAGCCGAAGCCTCGAAACGCATCGTCAAAGAGGCGGTCGATCTCGCGATGCAATTGCAGGATGGGACTGACGGGACCGCCTGCCACCGGCAGCTCATTGCGCTGCACGGGCAGCGAGGCAGTGCTCTGTTGTTCTTCATGCTCTTTCTTAAACCAGTTCCAGGGAGCCAATTTCTTGAAATCAATGTCCATGTCACACCTCCAGAAGAAAAATTGAAGAATCTCGCTCACTCCGTTTGCCTGCGGCTATGGACAGCGCGCCCAGGCGACACGGGATATTCCGCTGACTTCGGTTGCTCATCTGTACGTATCACCTCCTTTTTTCTGCCTGCTTGGGTCTGATCATTGATCCATCGATCGATTTCACTTTGACGAAACCGCCACGTCCCGCCGACCTTGAAGGCCGGAATCTCCCCGTGCGAGGCGAGCCGGTAAAGCGTCCGCTTGCCGACTTTTAAGTAGGCAGCCAACTCGTCGAGTGTGAAGATCGCCTGCTGGCGCGCTGTCATACCACCCCCACTAGTTCCGTCGTCACGCGGCCTCGCTCGAGGAAATTCTTGCAAGACTTTGCTGGATGATGCACCTAACATGCAGAAAGTCAACAGCCAACATCCAGCGATCTGCTGGCCGATTGATGTGAATCAATCGTAAGCAGCGAGGAAACAAATGTTGGCTGCCGCCGCGATGGTGCTCCCCAAGTCGTCAATCTGTAGCCATGTGAAAGGGGAAGTCCATGAACGAGATTGCCCGAGTCGGGATGGATCTGGCTAAGCGGGTTATCTAGGTGCATGCGGTGGATGCGCGCGTGGTGGTTGCCAAGGCGCTGGCCGCTGACAAGTTTGCGGCCCGGTGCGCGCAGTTGCCTCCCGGCTGCCTGGTGGCCCTGGAGGCCTGCGGCGGTGCGCATCACTGGGCACGCAAGCTGCGCGGCTATGGGCTGGATGCGCGGCTGATCGCAGGCCACTTCGTCACGCCCTACCGCATGGCCGGCAAGGGACGCAAGAACGGTGCGGCCGATGCCGCAGCGATCTGCGAGGCGGCAACCCGCCCGCACATGCGCTTCGTGCCGGTGAAGCCGCCGGCGCAGACGCTGCTGGCCAGCCATCAGCTACGCAAACCTCCCGATTCACTCACGCAGCTTATTCCTGCTTGCCTAGGGACGACCATGTAAGCGGCAGATGGTCGGAGTCCTTTGCGACCAGCACCTACGCGAGCAGCCCGGAGGTGGGGATGCCCTTGGCGATGATCTCCGCCGGGACCGGCGCCTGGGTCAGCGTTCGGCACCTATGCGCAGGTCCACTTGCCGCGGATGTGGCACTCGACCGTGAACACGCCCGGCGTGTAGTCCAGCTTCTCGCTGATGCGCTTGAGCGCACAGCCGCACGCGCAGCGGGTGTTCTCGGGCTCGTGGTGGCAGTCCACGCGCGGCAGGTCCGCCGGCAAGGCGGTGCGCTTAGGCATCGCGCCAGGCGTAGCCGGCGGCTTCTTCTTGCCCAGCAGTTCCTAGAGCTGCGCCTCAGCCGCGGCAAGGTCGGCGTCCGTCTGGAAGTGTGTAGGCCTTGCCGGTGGCTTTGGCTTGGCGGACCACCAAGTCTGAGAGTGCCATGCTCTAGCTCCTGAACATGAGTCAGGAACCAGATGCTTAACCCATCGACCTCAGCGCCCTAGCAGGCTGGTGAGAAACCCTTGAATCCTTCCGGATCATGTCCTTCCGATCATTTTTTCCGGCACCGGAAGTGCGCCGTGGCG
>NZ_JCBANH010000062.1:0-35689 GCF_059760925.1 Achromobacter sp. 1011791174 | reverse complement strand
CCGCCCGAGGGGCGGCCCACGAAGCGATAGCAAAAAACCTACTTCACAGCCACCTGCCCAGCAGCCCCACCAGGCACAGGATTCCCCCATCCCCCACCCAACGCCCGAATCAAGCCCACGGCAGACCGAGCCTGCTCCCCGCTCAACTGCACCGACACCCGCTGCTGCTGCAACACGCTGCGATCCGCCTCGATCACATCCAGATAGTTGATCGCCCCCTCCCGGTACTGCGTGTGCGACAGCTTCGCCGCCCGCGCCGCCGACTCCACGGCCGCGTCCTGCGCCCGCGTCTGGTCCGCCAGAATCCGCAGGTTCGCCAGATTGTCCTCGACCTCGCGGAACGCATTCAGCACCGTCTGCCGGTACAGCGCCACGTCTTCCTCGTAGACCGCGCGGGCGCGGTCCAGGCCGGCCTGGCGGCGGCCGCCGTCGAAGATCGGCATCGACAGCGCCGCGCCCACCAGCGGACCCAGCAGGAACGTGCGGCTGGACCACTGGAACAGATTGCCCAGCTCCGACGACTCGTAGCCGAACGCGCCGGTGATATCCAGGCGCGGGAAGAACGCCGACTTGGCCGCGCCGACGCGGGCATTGGCCGCGGCCATCGCGCGCTCGGCGGCGGCGATGTCGGGGCGGCGTTCCAGCAGCGCGGACGGCAGGCCGGCCGGCACCGACACCGCGACCTTCTGCAGCGGTTGCGGCGGCATGGCGAAGTCGGACGGTGCGCGGCCCAGCAGCACGGCCAGCGCGTGTTCGGCGGCGGTGCGGCGACGGTCGATGCCGAGCGCCTCGGACTGCGCCTGCGCCAGCTCGGACTTGGCGCGCGCCAGGTCCAGCTCGCTGATGTCGCCGGCGTCATAGCGGCGCTGGATCAGCTGCAGCGTCTCGGTGCGCAGCTGCACCGTCTGGCGGTAGAGCTGCGCCTCGGCGTCCTGCTCGCGCACCAGGAAGTAGGTGGTGGCGACATCGGCCTGCAGCGCGAGCAGCACCGAGCGGTACAGCGCCTCGCTCTGCTGCGCGTCGGCGGTGGCGGCGTCGGCCGTTGACGAAACGCGGCCGAACAGGTCGGCCTCGTAGGCCACGCTGGCCTGGGCGCGCCAGGTGGTCGACGGGCTGGTCGGCGTGCCGTCGGGCAGGCCGCGCGACACCGCCGAGGGGCGCTGGCGCGAGGGGCCGAAGGCGGCGTCCAGGCTGGGGAAGAAAGCGGCGCGCGCCTCGCGTTGCAGCGCGCGGGCCTGCGTCAGGCGGGCGGCGGCGGCCTGCAGGTTCTGGTTGGCGCGCAGCGCTTCTTCCTGCAGCTGGTTCAGGCCCTCGTCGCCGAACAGCTTCCACCATTCGCCGCGCAGGGCTTGCTCGGCGGGTTCGGCGGTTTTCCAGCTGCCGGCTTCCGAGGCGGGCAGGGCGGCTTCCTTGTAGGTAGCCGGGGTGGCGGCCGCGGGCCGCTGGTAGTCCGGTCCCACCGCGCAGCCGGCCAGCACGAGCAGCGTGGCAAGCAGGGCGGAACCGCGGATCAGTCTTTTCTTCATGATGGCTATTCTCTTGAGGGCGCGTCCCGCCCCGCTGGACGGGACGCGCTGGCTTCTGGCTCTAGTCCTGGTTCGATGGCCGGATCAGGCGCCGTGCTGCGAGGCGGGCGGCGCGTGCGGGTCGATGTGCGGCACGCAGACCGGCGCTTCATGCGGCGCCGCCGAATGCAGCTGCTTGCCGCCGATGGAGCGCAGCAGCACGTAGAACACCGGCGTCAGGAACAGGCCGAACAGGGTCACGCCCAGCATGCCGAAGAACACGGCGACGCCCATGGCGTGGCGCATTTCCGAGCCGGCGCCGGACGACAGCACCAGCGGCACCACGCCCATGATGAAGGCGATCGACGTCATCAGGATGGGGCGCAGGCGCAGGCGGCTGGCCTCGATGGCGGCCTCCAGCGGGCTGCGGCCGTTCATCTCCAGCTCGCGGGCGAATTCCACGATCAGGATCGCGTTCTTGGCCGACAGGCCCACCAGCACCATCAGCCCGATCTGGGTGAAGATGTTGTTGTCGTTGCCGGTCAGGTACACGCCCGTCAGCGCGGCCAGGATGCTCATGGGCACGATCATGATCACGGCCAGCGGCAGCGTCAGGCTTTCGTACAGCGCGGCCAGCACCAGGAACACCAGCAGCACGCTGATGGGGAACACCCACAGGCCGGCGTTGCCCGCCAGGATCTGCTGGTAGGTCAGGTCGGTCCATTCCAGCTTCATGCCGCGCGGCAGCGTCTCGGCGGCCACGCGCTCGGCCGCGGCCTGGGCCTGATCGGACGAGTAGCCCGGCGCCGGGCCGCCGTTGATGTCGGCGGCGGTGTAGCCGTTGTAGCGCACCACCATTTCCGGGCCGAAGGTCTGCTTGACCGTGACCAGCGACGACAGCGGCACCATGTCACCGGCGTTGTTGCGGGTCTTCAGCTGCAGGATGTCGTCGGCATGGGCGCGGAACGGCGCGTCCGCCTGCGCCCGCACCTGGAAGACGCGGCCGAAGCGGTTGAAGTCGTTCACGTACATCGAGCCCAGGTAGATCTGCATGGTGTCGAACACTTCCGTCACCGGCACGCCCAGCTGCTTGGCCTTGACGCGGTCCAGGTCCACGTCCAGCTGCGGCACGTTGATCTCGTAGCTGGAGAAGGCCGGGCCCAGTTCCGGCGCCTGGCGCGCCTTGGCCAGGAAGGCGGCCTTGGCCTTGTCCAGCTCGGCATAGCCGGCGGCGCCGCGGTCCTCGATCTGGAACTTGAAGCCGCCCAGCGTGCCCAGGCCCATCACCGGCGGGGGCGGGAACACGGCGATGAACGCGTCCTGGATCGCGGCGAACTTCTGGTTCAGCGAGCCCGCGATGGCATTGCCCGACAGCGCCGCGCCCTTGCGCTCGTTGAACGGCTTGAGCATCACGAACACGATGCCGGCGCTGGAACTGTTGGTGAAACCGTTGATCGACAGGCCGGGGAAGGCGATGGCGCTCTGCACGCCGGGTTCCTTCAGGGCGATGTCGCTCATGCGTCGGATGACCGCGTCGGTGCGGTCCAGCGAGGCGCCGTTGGGCAGCTGCGTGAAGCCGATCAGGTACTGCTTGTCCTGCGCGGGCACGAAGCCGCCGGGCACCAGGTACGATACGCCGATGGTGGCGGCCACCAGCAGCGCGTACACGCCCATGGCGCCGGCCTTGCGGCGGATCACGCCGGACACGCCCACGCCATAGGATTCCGAGGCGCGGCCGAACAGGTTGTTGAACCCGTTGAAGAAGCGGCCGAAGACGCGGTTCATGCCACGGGTCAGCCAGTCCGGCTTCTCGTGGTGGCCCTTGAGCAGGATGGCCGACAGCGCCGGCGACAGGGTCAGCGAGTTGAACGCCGAGATCACCGTCGAGATGGCGATGGTCATGGCGAACTGCTTGTAGAACTGCCCGGTCAGGCCGGTCATGAAGGCCAGCGGCACGAACACCGCGCACAGCGTCAGCGCGATGGCGATGATGGGACCGCTCACTTCCCGCATGGCGCGGTAGGTCGCCTCGCGCGGCGTGAGCCCGGCGGCGATATTGCGCTCGACGTTTTCCACCACCACGATGGCGTCGTCCACCACGATGCCGATGGCCAGCACCATGCCGAACAGCGACAGCGCGTTGATGGAATAGCCGAAGACCAGGAGCAGCGCGAAAGTGCCCACGATGGAGACCGGCACGGCCAGCAGCGGGATGATGGACGCGCGCCAGGTCTGCAGGAACAGGATCACCACCAGAACCACCAGCGCGATCGCTTCCAGCAGCGTGTGAACCACCGCCTCGATGCTGGCGCTGACGAACTGGGTGGGGTCGTACTCGATGCGGTATTCCACGCCCGGGGGAAAGTCCTGGGCCAGCTCGGCCATGGCCGCGCGCACCTTGGTGGACACGTCCAGCGCGTTGGCGCCGGGCGACTGCATGATGCCCATGCCCACCGCCTGCTTGTTGTCCAGCAGCGAGCGCAGGCCGTATTCCTGGGCGTCCAGCTCCACGCGCGCCACGTCGGACAGGTGCGTCACGGCGCCGTCGGGCGAGGTCTTCAGGATGATGTCGCGGAACTCTTCCTCTGTCTGCAGGCGGCCGCGCGCGTTCACGTTCAGCTGCAGCGGCACGTCGCCCAGCGTGGGCGAGGCGCCGATCACGCCGGCGGCGACCTGCACGTTCTGCTCGCGGATGGCGTTGACCACTTCGCCGGCGGTCATGCCGCGCTGCGCGACCTTCTGCGGGTCCAGCCAGACGCGCATCGAGTAGTTGCCCGAGCCCCACACCGTCACTTCGCCCACGCCCGTGATGCGGGCCAGGCGGTCCTTGACGTTCAGGATGGCGTAGTTGCGCAGGTAGGTGATGTCGTAGCGGTCATTGGGCGAGATCAGGTGCACCACCAGCGTCAGCGTGGGCGAGCTCTTGGCCGTGGTCACGCCCAGGCGCTGCACGTCCGGCGGCAGGCGCGGCAGCGCCTGCGAGACGCGGTTCTGCACCAGCTGCTGGGCCTTGTCCGGGTCCACGCCCAGCTTGAAGTTGACGGTCAGCGTCAGGTTGCCGTCGCTGTTGGCCTGCGACTGCATGTAGAGCATGTTCTCGACGCCGTTGATGGATTCCTCCAGCGGCGAGGCGACGGTCTCGGCGATGACCTTGGGGTTGGCGCCGGGGTACTGGGCGCGTACCACCACCGAGGGCGGCACGACTTCCGGGTACTCGGAGATGGGCAGCTGGAACATGGCCAGCAGGCCCGCCAGCAGCACCAGCACGGACAGCACGCCCGCGAAGATCGGCCGGTCGATGAAGAATTTCGAGATGTTCATGAGGGGTCTCGTCGGGTGCGGCGGCTCAGTTCACCGAGGCCGCGGCGTTCGATGCGGTCTGGACCGGCTTGCGCTGGGCCGAGGCCATGGGCACGACGGTGGGCGTCACGGGGTCGCCCGGGCGGATGCGCTGCAGGCCGTTGACGACGATGCGCTCGCCGGCCGCGAGGCCGGAATCGACCACGCGCAGGCCGTCCTGGTTGGCGCCCAGCTTGACCTGGCGGTAGACGGCGTTGTTCTTGTCGTCCAGCACCAGCACGTAGCGCTTGTCCTGGTCGGTGCCGATGGCCTTCTCGTCGATCAGCACGGCCTGGCGCGGCTCGGTGCCGCCCAGGCGGATACGGGCGTACAGGCCGGGCAGCAGCGAGCCGTCGGCGTTGTCGAACTCGGCGCGCACGCGGATGGTGCCGGACGTGGCGTCCAGGCGGTTGTCCACCGATTGCACGACGCCGGTGCGCGAATAGCCGTCCTCGTTGGCCAGGCCCAGTTCCACCGGCACGCTGCCGGCCTTGCCGTTGCGGGCCGGGTTGATGTACTTCAGGAAGGTTTGTTCGTCCACGTCGAACGATGCGTACATCTTGGACACCGACACCAGCGTGGTCAGCGGCACCGAGGCGGCGCCGGCGGCGACCACGTTGCCCACCGTGACCTCGGCGCGCGAGACGCGGCCGGCCACCGGGGCCTCGATGCGGGTGTAGCCCAGGTTCAGCCTGGCGTAGTCCAGCGCGGCCTGGGCGCCTTGCAGGTTGGCGGCGGCTTCGCGGGCGGCGTTCTGCTTTTCCTCGAAGTCGCGGCGGGCGATGGCGTTGTCGCCCAGCAGGCGCTGGCCGCGCGCCAGTTCGCTGGCGGTGTAGGAAGCGCGGGCGCGCGCCGCCGTCAGGGCGGCGGCGGCGCGGTCCACCTCGGCCGCGTAGGGGCGCGGGTCGATGGTGAAGAGCACATCGCCCTTCTTGACGATGGTGCCGTCCCGGAAGTGCACGGCGGTCAGGGTGCCGGAGACCAGCGGGCGGATGTCGACCCGGTCGATGGCTTCCAGGCGGCCGGAATAGCGCTGCCAGTCGACGATGGACTTGTTGACCACTTCGGCCACGTCGACCTGGGGCGCGGCGGGCGCGGTCTGGGCCTGGGCGGCATTGGCGCCGGCGGGCGCGCGAAACAGGGCATAGCCGCCGCCGGCCGCGATGACGGCTGCGAAAACGGCGAGCACAGCAAAACGATTACGCGAAACCATGATGTTCCTTGATGTGAGGAGAGGAGCGAAGCGTCCGCGCGTAAAGGCCGGGGGCGGGCGGCGGCGGCCGGCGGGCCGCCTGGGCGCGGCAATCCTCGGCTTCCGATTTATGTTGCGTTGCAACATCGACCGGGGTCGACTGTCCGGCGCTGGCAGCTTGGCTAGGGCTGGCCGGGGCGCGGACGCGGAGGCTGAGGGTTGACGTGCCCGTCTGGCGGTGCCGGGAGGCACGGGCGCTTCAAGATGGTTGCCATTCTGAGTGTTATCTGGTGCCGGATAAACCCGTCTATTTCGGCAACACTAGTCGTCAAGAACGACTAATCCCGGCGGGTTTCGGGTTATGCTTCCCACACCCCGACTTTTACAGAGCACGCCGACATGGACCGTTTCCAGGCTATGCAGGTGTTCGTGCGCGTCGTGGACGCCAATAGCTTCACCCGGGCGGCCGACAGCCTTTCCCTTCCGCGCACCACCGTCACCACCATCATCCAGAACCTCGAACGCCTGCTGGGCGTGCGTCTGCTGAACCGCACCACGCGGCGCATCGGCCTGACGCCGGACGGCGCCGGCTATTACCAGCACTGCGTGCGCATCCTGGCCGACGTCGAGGAAACCGAGGCCTGCTTCCAGGAAGCGGCGTTGCGCCTGAAAGGGCGGCTGCGCATCGACGTGCCGACCTGCATCGGCCGGCTGATCCTGATTCCGTCATTGTGCGATTTCCACGACAAGTACCCCGACGTCGAGCTGGTGCTGGGCCTGGGCGACCGGCCGGTGGACATGGTGCAGGAAGCCGTCGACTGCGTGATCCGCTCCGGCGACCTGGAGGATTCCAGCCTGGTGGCGCGTCGCATCGGCATGCTGCAGACCGTGACCTGCGCGTCGCCGTCGTACATCTCGCGCCACGGCATGCCGCAGACCATCGAGGAACTGGGCCGGCATCACGCGGTGCATTACTTTATGAGCCGCAGCGGCCGCAACTGCGCCTGGAACTTCAAGGTGGACGACAAGCACCAGGAAGTCGAAATGAAGGGCACGGTGGCGGTGAACGAGGCCGGGGCCTACCTGGATTGCGGGCTGAAGGGCTTTGGCCTGATCCAGACCCCGCGCTACATGGCGTTGCCGCACCTGCAATCGGGCGAGCTGATCGAGGTGCTGCCGCAGTGGAAGCCCGGCGCCGTGCCGATGTCCATCCTCTACCCGCAGAGCCGCCAGCTCTCGCCCAAGGTGCGCGCCTTCGCCGACTGGGTGGCCGAGCTGTTCGCCAGCTGCCCGCTGTTGAGCGGCCGCGACGAGACCGATCCCGCCGCGCTCACCTGCGGCGTCTTCAAGAGCGAGGCGGCCAAGGCCCGGTTGCCCGCGCCGCAGCCCGAGCCCGCCCGCGCCACGCTGACCGAGGCCCTGCTGGGCCGGCGCAGCGCCCGCGAGGAAGCGGCGGAATACGCGCTGTAGGCGGACGATGGCGCCGGCCCGCTTAGGGCCGGCCGCCATCGCGCCGAGCGGCGCGGGACTTCGTCCCCGACGCTTTCGCGTCCGCCCGTCCCCGTTTCCTGGGGAAACCCCGTAGCAATTACAGGCTTCGCGTCCATCGCATGATGTGAAACGTCTGTATAGTCCGACAGTCAAAGCCCGTAACGCCTTTTCTGTCGATACGCATACATGCAGCCTGTTCTTCCCGCATACCTGATCGCCCGTGGGCTTTTGTTGCTCGTACTGTTGGCGGGAGCGTATTTCCTCAGCGGTTTCCTGGTGCCCGCGCTGGCGGCGCTGATCATCGGCCTGGCCAGCTGGCCGGTCTACCAGCGCCTGGTGACGCGCTGCGGCGGACGCACCGCGTTGGCGGCCACGCTGGCGCTGCTGGTGGTCATCGTGGTGCTGGTCGTGCCGCTGTCGCTGGCGCTGTCCTACGCCATCAAGGAAGCCAGCTCCTTCTTCGCCTGGGCCATCGCGGCCAACCGCCATGGCGTCGACGTGCCCGCCTGGATCACGTCCATGCCGGTGCTGGGCGAGCGGCTGGGGGAATACTGGCAGGCCTACATCGGCCAGCCCCACGCGCTGGGCGCGCTGGTCGAGGCCGTCAGCGGCGAACATCTGGGCAACATCTACCGCATGGTGCTGGCCGCCACTGGCAATGTGTTCCAGCTGCTGCTGACCGTGCTGTTCATGCTGATCACGCTGTTCTTCGTCTACAAGGACGGCAATCGCATGGTGGCCCAGCTGGACGTGCTGGGCGAACGCATCCTGCCGGCGCGCTGGCAGCGCTTCTCGCGCGTGGTGCCGGCCACCATCAACTCCACCGTCACCGGCATGGGCCTGATCGCCCTGGGCGAGGGCGTGGTGCTGGGCGTGGCCTACTGGATCGCGGGCGTGCCGTCGCCGGTGCTGCTGGGCGTGGTGACCGGCTTCATGGCGCTGATCCCCGGCGGCGCGCCGCTGTCCTTCACGCTGGTGTCGCTGTACCTGGTCGGTTCCGGCCACATGGTCGCCGGCATCGCGCTGATGGTCTGGGGCAGCGTGGAGCTGTTCATCGTCGACAAGACCCTGCGTCCGCGCCTGGTGGGCGGGCCGGTCAAGCTGCCGTTCCTGCCGACTTTCTTCGGCCTGGTGGGCGGGGTCAAGACCATGGGCATCGTGGGCCTGTTCGTCGGCCCGGTGCTGATGGCGCTGCTGGTGGCCGTGTGGCGCGAATGGGTGCACCACGAGGAACAGGAGCGCGACGCCGCCGCCGGCAAGTAAGTCATCCGGCGCGGCCGACGGCCGCCACGCCTGCGCGTCACAAGAAATTGAAATTTCTGTCTTGACAGAAATTTCAGGCGCCTCGACACTGGAGTCATGAAACTGACTCCCATCGCACAACGCTTCATTCTCCACTGGGGAGACATGGGCAACAGCTGGGGCGTGAACCGGACGGTCGCGCAGATCCACGCGCTGCTCTTTTTCCACGGCAGGCCGCTGAACGCCGAGGAAATCGCCGACACCCTGAACGCCGCGCGCTCCAATGTCAGCAACAGCCTCAAGGAATTGCTGAACTGGGGGCTGATCCGCAGCAGCCGCCGACCCGGCGACCGGCGCGACTACTTCGACACCTCCGCCGACGTCTGGGAACTGCTGCGCACCATCGTGCGCGAGCGCAAGCAGCGCGAATTCGATCCCACCTCGCAGATGCTGCGCGACCTGATCGCCGAGCCCGGCTTCGAGGAGGAATCGCCCGACACCCAGGACCGCGTGCACGAGACATTGCGCCTGATGGAATCGCTGGGCATCTGGACCGACGAGATGCTGCGCCTGTCCCCCTCGACGCTGGACAAGGTGTTGCGCCTGGGCGCCAGCGTGCAACGCTTCATCCGTTCCGGGCAGCCGCCCACGGCCGCCCCCAAGCGCAAACGCTGAGCGGATATTTCTGTAATCAGAGAAATGTGAGGTCATCATGCGTATCCTGGTCTGCGGCGGCACGGGGTTCATTGGCCGCCATATCGTCGACAGCCTGAAGCAGGCGGGCCATGAGCCCGTGCAGCGCAGCCGCCGCACGGCGCCCCCGCTGGATTTTTCCAAGGCGCTCACGGCCGAGGCCTGGCTGCCGCATCTGGCCGGCATCGACGCCGTGATCAACGCCGTGGGCGTGCTGCGCGACAGCGCCGGCCGGCCGCTGCAAGCCATGCATGCCGACGCCCCCATCGCGCTGTTCGACGCCTGCGCGGCGGCGGGCGTGTGGCGGGTGGTGCAGATCTCGGCCCTGGGCATCGCGCACAGCGCCACGCGCTACGCCAGCACCAAGCGTGCCGCCGACGAGCATCTGCTGGCGCTGACGGAGCAGGGGCGGTTGAACGGCTGCGTGCTGCGTCCCAGCGTGGTGTTCGGCGCCGGCGGCGCCAGCAGCCAGCTGTTCCTGGCCCTGGCGCGCCTGCCGGCCCTGCTGCTGCCGCGCGCGGTGCTGCAAGCGCGCGTGCAGCCCGTGGCCGTGCGCGACCTGGCCGACGCGGTGGCGCGCGTGGCGGGTTCGGATGCGCCGTCGGGCCTGGTCGAGATCGGCGGGCCCGAGGCCTTGCCGCTGGCGGACCTGATCGCCAGCCTGCGCGCGCAGATGGGTCACAGGCCGGCCTGCGTCGGCGCGCTGCCCGGCTGGCTGAGCCGGGCCCGCGCGCGCGCCGGCGACGGGTTGCCGTGGTCTCCCTGGTGCAGCGAAACGCTGGCGCTGCTGGAAAGCGACAACGTCACCGATCCGGCCGCCCTGGAGCGCTGGTTGGGCCGACCGGGCGTCGCGCCCGGACAGCTGCTGGCCACGCTGCGCCGCGACTGAACGGAAACCGTCGCATGGCTTTGTCCGCCGTAAATACCGTCCCCTGTGGCCAGCGCCTCATGCATGCCAGCCTGGTCGTCGTCTGGCTGGGCACGGCGCTCGTCAGCGCGCTGGAACACAAAGGCTTGAGCGCGCGGTTGCTGGCCGACGCCGGCATCCTCGACACGCGCTGGCAGGCCCTGCTGGTCTGGAGCGGCCTGCTGGCCGACCTGGCCATGGGCCTGGCGCTGTGGCTGCGGCCCGGCCGCTCCAGCTATCTGGCCGCGCTGGCGCTGATGCTGGCGATGACCGTGACGGCCAGCGTCCTGCAGCCCGCGCTGTGGCTGCATCCGCTCGGGCCGTTGCTCAAGAACCTGCCGATCGCGGCGATGCTGCTGCACCTGATGTCGGCCCACGCCAAGAAGAAGGAGTTCGCATGAATGCCTATCTGTTGCTCAAGTCCGTGCATATCGTGTCCAGCGTGCTGATGGTGGGCACGGGGCTGGGGTCGGCCTTCTACATGTTCTTCACCAACCGCAGCGGCAACGTCGCCGCCCAGGCCGTCGTCAGCCGGCTGGTGGTGCGCGCCGACTGGTGGTTCACCACGCCCTGCGTGATCATCCAGCCGATCTCGGGCATCGCGCTGGCGCATATGGCGGGCTGGTCGCCGACGACGCCCTGGCTGGCGCTGTCCATCGGCCTGTACGCGCTGGCGGGCGCCTGCTGGCTGCCGGTGGTCTGGCTGCAGCTGCGCATGGCGGCCATGGCGCGCGACGCGCACGCGGCGCAGGGGGCGCTGCCCGAGCGGTACGCGCGGTATGCGCGGCGTTGGGAGGCGCTGGGCTACCCGGCCTTCATCGCCATGGCCGTGACCTACTACCTGATGGTCAACAAGCCCGCGCTGTGGGGCGGATGAAACCCGCGTCGGGAGCGCGGGCTTGCCCAGGGCGATTTGCAGTAATCTAGCGCCCTTGCGTCCGCTTGCTGTCGGTGCCCCGTGGACGCCCGTGTTGCCTTGAGAATCGAGATGGCCGCGTTGCCCACAGATGAACAGATAGCCGTCCTGCGCGAGCAGGGCTTCGTGGTGGCGCGCGGGTTCGCCGACGCTGGCAGGGTGGCCGCCTTGCGCGCGCTGTCCGAGCGCCACTTGCAGGATCACGTCGCGCCGATCGAATACGAAGCCGACCTGCGCTATCCCGGCGCGCCCGAGTCGCGCCAGGCCGAGGGCGGCCAGACCGTGCGCCGCCTGCTGTCCGCCTACGGTCGTGACCCGCTGTACGCGCAATGGGCCACGGACCCGGCCATCGGCCAGTGGCTGGCGCGCTATTTCGGCGAGACGCCGGTGCTGTCCACCGTGCACCACAACTGCGTCATGACCAAGCATCCGGCCTACGGCAGCCTGACCGGCTGGCATCAGGACATCCGCTACTGGTCGTTCTCGGATACCGATCTGGTGTCCTGCTGGCTTGCCCTGGGCCACGAGACGCGCGCCAACGGCGGCCTTTCATTCATCCCCGGCTCGCATGCGGCGGCGTTCCAGCCGGCCCAGTTCGACGCCAAGAAATTCTTCCGCGACGACGAGCCGCTGAACGCGCCCTGGATCGCGCGCGCGGTCTGCCCGGACCTGGAGCCGGGCGATGTGGTGTTCTTCCACTGTCGCACGCTGCACGCCGCCCAGGGCAACAGCAGTGACCGCGTCAAGCTGTCGCTGGTCCACACCTATCATCCGCAATCCTGTCACCCGTTGCCCGGCACGCGCTCGGCCAGCCAGCCGGGCGTGCCGCTGGCGGGCTGAGCCCGGCCTCAGCCGCGCCGGCCCAGCCGCCACAGCAGCAGCGCCGACAGCGCAATGGCGGCCACGTTGAATTGCAGCGCGCTGGCGAAGGCCTGCGCATAGCGGTCGCCGGCCGCCGCGCCAGCGCCGGCCTCCAGCGCGCCGCTGAACAGCATGCCCGCGGCCGCCACGCCCAGCGCCGCGCCCACCTGTTGCAACGTCGACACCACGCCGGCGGCCATGCCGGCCTGATGGTCCGGCACCAGGCCCAGCGTCAGGTTTACCAGCGGCGTGTTGACCGCGCCCTGCGCCGCGCCCAGCCACACCAGCACCGGCATCAGCGACCAGGGCGACAGCGCGCCGCCGGCCGCGCCCACCTGTAGCATCAGCGCCGCCGTGGCGCCGCCATAGAGCAGCGCGGCCAGCGCGATGGCCGGCGTGCCGTGGCGCGCCACCAGTCGCGGCGCCAGCATCGAGCCGGCCACGAAGCCCACGCTGGCCGGCGCGAAGATGGAACCCGCCGTCAGCGCGTCCACGCCCAGCCCGGTCTGCATCAGCAGCGCGTAGCACAGGAACAGCGCGGCGGCCGTCGAGAACACCAGCAGCACCAGCAGGCAGCCGGTGGCGAAGCGCGGCTGCGTCAGCAGGGTCATGTCCACCAGCGGCGCGCCGCCGGCCGCGCCGATGCGGCGCTGCGCGCGCACGAACAATGCCAGCGCGGCCACGGCCAGCATGGCGCTGGCCAGCGTCCAGGCAGGCCAGTGCCGCGCCGGGCCCTCGATCAACGCCAGCATCAGCAGGCCCAGGCCCAGCCCGGCCAGCGCGGCACCGGGCCAGTCCATCGACGAGGCCGAAGGCTCGCGCGACTCCGGCAGATGGCGCGCCAGCTTCCAGGCGGCCAGGCCCAGCGGCACATTGACCAGGAAGATCACGCGCCAGGACAGGCCGAACAGGTCGGCGTGCACGATCCAGCCGCCCAGCACCTGGCCGGCGATGGCCGCCAGCCCCAGCGTCATGCCCAGCAGGCCGAACGCGCGGCGGCGCGCGTGGCCGTCGTAGCTGACGCGGATCAGCGCGTACACCTGCGGGAACAGCATGGCCGCCGCCACGCCCTGCAGCGCGCGCGCGCAGATCAGCGCATTGGCGTCCGGCGCCAGCCCGCACAGCGCCGAGGTCAGCGCGAAGCCCAGCATGCCCAACACGAACAGCCGGCGCCGGCCGAGGCGGTCGCCCAGCCGGCTTCCGGCGATCAGCAGCACGCCATAGGCCAGCTCGTAGGCCACGATGATGAAGTTGATCTGCGCGAAGCTCGCGTCCAGCGTGCGCTGCATGCTGGGGATGGCGATGTTCACCACGAACAGGTCGAAGATGGTGATGAAGCCGCCGGACAGCAGCACGGCCAGACCCAGGCGGCCGGGACGCGCGGCCCGGGCGGGGCAGGGAGAGGGAAGGGCGGAAGTGGTCATGGAGGCGCCGGAACAATGAAATCCAGAAGGAAACGGCGCTATTCTGTGAGCCTCTTCAGGCTTATACAATTTAGCTGTTTATGCTGTTACTACAGGCAATAGACTGGCCGTTCTCCTCTGTTCCCGCGCACGCGCCCGGCGGCCCGGCGGCGAGAGGGTCCGCGCCATTGCGCGCGTCCCTGCCGCACGGGTTCGAGCGGCGTGATCCTTGCTTCAGGCTCCCATGAACGACAGCTCCACGATCACCGCTGCGGCCGCGCCGCGCCTGGCGCGCACCCGCGCCGACCTGTCCGAATTCTTGCGCCTGAGGCGCGAACGCCTGAGTCCCGCCGAACTTGGTTTGCCGGCCGGCGGCCGGCGGCGCACGCCGGGACTGCGACGCGAGGAAGTGGCCGCGCTCGCCGGGGTGGGCCTGGCCTGGTACACCTGGTTCGAGCAGGGCCGCAACATCAGCGTGTCGGCCGGCTTCCTGGACAACCTGGCGCGGGTATTGAAGCTGGACGCGGCCGAGCGCCGCCACTTGTACCTGCTGGCGCACCAGCGTCCGCCGGCCGAGCCTGGCCGCACGCTGTGCACCGTGCCGCCGCAGCTGCGCCGGCTGATGGACGACCTGCCGGCCCGACCCGCCTACATCCTCAACCTGCGCTGGGACGTGGTGGCCTGGAACGCGGCGGCGGACAAGGTATTCCGCTACTCGGCGCAGGCGCCGGGCCGCCGCAACCTGCTGTGGATGCTGTTCGTCGATCCACACATGCGCGAGGTCTTCGTCGATTGGCAGGCGCAGGCGCCGCGCATGCTGTCGAGCTTTCGCCGCAGCTTCGCCAGCGCCTCCGATGTGCCCGACATCGTCGAGCTGGTCGAGGAGCTGGAGCGCGTGTCGCCGGACTTCAAGGCCTGGTGGCGCGAACACGACGTGCACGGTTCCTGCCTGGGCCTGCGCAGCCTGAATCTGGGCGCGCTGGGCGAGGTGGCCTTCGAGCACGCCACGCTGACCGTGGACGAGAACCGGCACCTGAGCCTGGTGGTGTACGCGCCGGCGCCGGACGATGCGCGGGCGGCGGACGCCGCCAAATGGCTGGCGCGCCGGCCCGCCGCGCGTGGCTCCAGAGAATAGGCGCGGCGTGGCGCTACGGCGGCGGCGCGCCCGGCTCCTATAGTCTGGGCTAGTCCGCAACGCGCCGCGCGGCGCCGTAGAAAATGAGCAAGGATTCGCTTTCCCGGCGCCAGGCGCTGGCGCTGCTGGCCGTGGTGGTGCTGGCCTGGGGCTTCACCTGGGTCGTCAGCAAGCTGTTGCTGCAATACATGACGCCCTTGTGGGCGGTGGCCGCGCGCAGCGCCGTCGGCGCCGCGGCCTTGCTGCTATTGGGGCTGGCGCTGCGCCGCGTGGCCTGGCCGGTGCGCGCCGACATTCCCGTGATCCTGAGCGTGGGGCTGTTGCACATGGGCGCGTTCGCCGCGCTGGTGAGCCTGGGATTGCAGCATGTGCCGGCCGGACGCTCGGTGGTGCTGGCCTACACCACGCCGCTCTGGGTCATCCCGGCCGCGCGGCTGTTCCTGGGCGAACCGATCGGACCGGGCCGCCGCGCCGGGCTGCTGCTGGGGCTGGCCGGCCTGGTCCTGATCTTCAATCCGCTGGCATTCGACTGGAGCGACCGCGCGGCCATCTTCGGCAATGCGCTGGTGCTGCTCGCGGCGCTGTGCTGGGCCGCCAACATCGTCTATGTGCGCGCCCACCGCTGGGTGACGCTGCCGTTCGAGCTGGCCTTCTGGCAGGCGCTGCTGGCGACCGTGGTGTTGTCGGCGGTGGCCTGGGCGAGGGAAGGCGCGCCGCGCGTGATCTGGGGCGCGGACCTCGCGTGGCTGCTCGGCTACGGCGGGGTGTTCGGCATCGCCGTGGCGTATTGGGCGGCGGTGAACGTCAACCGCTCCCTGCCGGCCGGCGTCACATCCATCGGCCTGCTGGGCGTGCCCGTGTTCGGCCTGCTGTGCTCGGCGGCGGTGCTGGGCGAGCACCTGGGCGGCGCGCTGCTGGCCGGCATGGGGCTGATCGTGGGGGGGATCGCGCTGGGGGTGCGCGAACGCGGAGGTTGACGGCGGGAAAGGCCGAGGTGTATCTTTCGATATATATCTTTAGATATATCTAAAGACTGACCAAGAGAGGCTCCCATGCGCCATACCGAATTCCTTGCCGCCTTTGCGCGCGCCGCGCGCCAGATGCGCCGCGACGCCCACGGCGGGCACCGCGGCGACCGCCGCGACCATGCCATGTTCCACCGCGACGGCCGCCACGCCGAACGACACGACCGTTCCGTCGGCGCGTTCTGCGGTGACTGGAACGAGCACTCCCATCGCCACGGCCATCAAGGCCATCACGGTCATCGTGAACACCAGGGCCATCACGGCGAGCATGAACGTCATGCCCATCACGAAGGCCACGGTCATCACGAACGCCATGGCCGCCACGAAGACCACGGCCACCACGGCATGCGCGGCCGGCACGCGCGCCATGCCAGCGGCGGCGGCTGGATGCCGGGCGGCCCTGGCGGTCGCGGCGGCGATGCCGACGACGATTTCGGCGGCGACGGCCGTGGCTGGACGCGCGGACGCCGCGTGTCGGCCGAAGACCTGCAACTGATGCTGCTGGGCCTGCTGGAGCAGAATCCCAGCCACGGCTACGAGCTTATCAAGGCGCTGGGCACGCTGAGCAACGGCTTCTACACGCCCAGCCCCGGCATGGTGTATCCCGCGCTGACGTACCTGGAAGAGCTGGGCTGCGCCACCGTGGAGCAGGACGGCGCCAAGAAGCGCTACAGCCTGGCCGAGCCGGGCCGCGCATACCTCGACGCCAACCGTGATCGCCTGTCGGTGCAGTTCAACAAGTTCAAGCACATCGCGCGCAAGATGGATTGGATGCGCCAGGCATGGAGCGGCCAGCCGCCAGACCTGGGCCCCGAGGGCGAGGACCGCGCCACCGGCTGGGTGCCGGAGTTCGTGCAGGCCCGCAGCGCGCTCAAGCGCGCCCTGCTGGACAGCACCGACGCCAAGCCGGCCGAACAGCGCCGCATCGCCGACATCCTGCGCCGCGCCACCGAAGCCATCACGGGCAAGTCCCGCGATTGATTCCCCGTTTTCCTGTCCGGAGCATTCATGAGCCGTAGCGATCTATCTGTCGAGCGTGTGCGCCATCACCTGAAAATGCGCATGCTCATCGTGTCCCGCGTGGAGCGCGTGGCCGGGCTGATGGCCCGCGTCACCTTCACCGGGGCCGACCTGCAGGACTTCGTGTCGCCGTCCTTCGACGATCACGTCAAGCTGTTCTTTCCGTCCGATCCGTCTCAGCCGCTGGTCCTGCCCAGCGTCACGCCCGACGGCATCAAGTTTCCCGACGACGCGCCGCGCCCGCAGGCGCGCGACTACACGCCGCGCTATTTCGACGCGGCACGCCAGGAACTGGTCATCGACTTCGTGATGCACGGCGACGGTCCCGCATCGACCTGGGCCGAGCGCGCCGCGCCCGGCCAGGTGCTGGGTATCGGCGGCCCGCGCGGTTCCTTCGTGGTGCCGATGGGCTTCGACTGGCATGTGCTGATCGGCGACGAGACCGCCTTGCCCGCGATTTCCCGGCGGATCGAGGAATTGCCCGCGTCCGCGCAGGTCATCGCGCTGATCGAAGTGCCGGAAGCGGACAATGAAATCGCGCTGGACACGCGCGCGCGGGCCTCGGTGCGCTGGCTGCATCGCAACGGCGTGGCGGCCGGCTACAGCACCCTGTTGCTGGAAGCCGCGCGCGAGCTGAAGCTGCCGGAAGGCGAGGGCTATGTCTGGGTGGCGGCGGAGTCTGCCACCGCCAAGGCGCTGCGCGAGATCATGGTGGGCCAGCATGGCGTGGACAAGCGCCGCATCCGCGCGGCCAGCTACTGGAAGCGCGGCGTCGCGGCCGTGCACGAGTCGCACGACGACTGAGTCCGGCGTTGTCCCGGACCCGCGTCAACGGGATTGCGTCGCGTCGCCGTCCCGTTCCCGCGCCAGCCGCAGCAGGTTGGCGGCCCGCCCGCCCGCGTCCTCGCGCAGGGCCAGCCCCAATACCGCGCGCGGCCAGTCCAGCGCGAAGGGACGGCAAGCCACGCCGTCCGGCCGCAGGTGGCGCAGCGACGCCGGCACGATGGCCACGCCCATGCCGGCGGCCACCAGATTCACCGCCGACGACAGCTGCGGCGCGCGCTGGCCGATCAGGGGATTGAGACCGTGCTGGCGGCAGGCCGCCATGATGTCGGCGCTGAGACCGTAGCCGGACTTGCGCGAATACAGAATGAAGCGTTCCTGCGCCAGATCGGCCGGCGCCAGCCGCTTGCGCCGCGCCAGCGCATGGCCCAGCGGTAGCGCCACCATCAACGGCTCTTCGTCCAGGTGGGCGAAGGCCAAGCCGCCGTCCAGCGCGAAGGGCGGCCGCACGAAGGCCGCGTCGAGCGCGCCCTCGCGCAGCTGCGCGACCAGGGTTTCGCTGTCGCCCTGGGTCAGCGTCATTTCCACATCCGGGTAGCGCTGCCGGTACTGGCGGATCAGCTCGGTCACCACGGCATTGAACGAGGCGCTTTCGGTGAAGCCCAGCGTCAGCTCGCCCACCTCGCCGCGCGCCGCGCGCCGGGCGGTCTGCAGCGCCGCGTCGGCGCGTTGCAGGATGTCCTGGGCGCAGGCCAGGAAGGCGCGTCCGGCATCGTTCAGCCGCACGCCGCGGCCCTTGCGGTCGAACAGCGGCGTGCCAACCTCTGCTTCCAGCTGGCGGATCTGCTGCGACAGCGGCGGCTGCGCCATGCCTAGCTGCTCGGCGGCCTGCGTGAAGTGCTGGGCTTCGGCGGTGGCAACGAAATAGCGCAGATGCCGCAATTCCATATTGATACCTTTTAAGTTCTAGTTATCAATTTCCCATATATTGGACATTCTAGTTCGAGCCGGCGAAGATGAGCCATCGTTCATCTTCCAAGGATTCATCATGAAAGCCAGCACCCGCTTGCGCGAACTGCTGTCGCGCGGCATCGTCGCCGCCCCCGGCGCCTACGACGGCCTGTCCGCCCGCTTGGTGGAAGCCGCGGGCTTCGACGCGGTCTACGCCAGCGGCGGCGCCATCGCCCGCGCCGCCGGCTATCCCGACATCGGTCTGCTCAGCTTCAGCGAAGTGATGGACCGCGTCGAGAAGATCGTCGACGCTGGCGGTCTGCCGGTGGTGGCCGATGCCGACACCGGCTTTGGCGGCTCGGCCAACGTGGAGCGCACCGTGCGCGCGATGGAGCGCGCCGGCGTGGCCGCCTTCCATATCGAGGATCAGTCCTTTCCCAAGCGCTGCGGCCACCTGGACGACAAGAGCCTGATCGACGCCGGGGAAATGTGCCGCAAGATCCGCATCGCGCGCCAGACGCTGTCCGACGACGACGCGCTGGTCATCGCGCGCACCGACGCCATCGCTGTGGAAGGTTTCGATGCCGCCATCGCGCGCGCCGAACGCTATATCGAGGCCGGCGCCGACATGATCTTCGTCGAGGCGCCCGAAACGCTGGAGCAGATCCGCGCCATCGCGCAGCGCCTGCCGGGCCTGAAGCTCATCAACATGTTCTACGGCGGCAAGACGCCGCTGGTGCCGCTGCCCGAGCTGGAAGCGATGGGCTATCACCTGTCCATCATCCCCTCGGACCTGCAGCGCGCCGCCATCCACGCCATGCAGGCGACGCTGGCCGAGATCCGCAAGCACGGCGACAGCAGCGGGCTGGCCGAGCGGCTGGCCAGCTTCAAGGAACGCGAGGAGATCGTGCAGACCCGGCGTTATCTGGAGCTGGATCGGGTGTAGGGCGGGGCGTGGTCGCGTCAGCGCGGCTACGCAGGGAGCAGGGATTGCTCGGGAAGGAGCTTCAGCGATCTTCCCGGGTGTGCCACAGGCGCAGTACGTAGATGATCGAGCCCTGGATTTCGTAACGGATTTCGTACTCGCCGACCAGGATCCTCCGGACCTCTCTGGGTTCGAATTGGAAGAGCTGTTCGCCGATGCGCGGGTTGGTCAGCAAACTGGCTGGTGCCTTGGTCAGCGCTTGCACAACCCGTGAGGCGGCGGGCGGGTTTACAGAAGCCAGGAATTCATACAGGCGAGTCAGATCGGAAAGCGCCTTGCTGGTCCATTGCAGCGCCATCAGCGCGGCGCCGGCAGCGGTTGATCCGTACCCAGGCTTGCGGCCCATGCCTGAACGGCCTGGTGGTCGATGATGCGCCCGGCGTCCACATCAGCCAGCGCTTCCTGGGTCAGCCGGTCGCGTTCTTCTTCCTGGGCGATCCACGCAGAAAGCGCCTGCTTCATGATCCAGCCACGCGAGCGTTCAAGCCGCGCAGCCATCTGATCCACCTTGTCCGCCAGCGGTAGCGGGACGTGCGCGGTCAGCACTTTGGTTGCTGCTGTCATGTTGTACCTTCTGGTGGAGTGGGCTTCTGCCTCAGCGAAGAGTCAGCGGATGATCTGAAGATAATCATAGTGATTAAATTTCAATCGATCAAACCACTCATTGGGGATGCTCTCGAGCATGACGCCCGAACGTCCAATCCTGTGAACCTCCGCGTCGTGATGTCATGAAGCAACGGCGGCGAAAACACTCCCGCCGCCGTTGCCTTATTCCCCCGTCGGTTCGGCCGGGCAGCGCGGCGGCAGGCTCAGCGGCCACAGGCGCTGGCCGCGCGCATTGCGCAGGGTACGCATGCCGCACTCCATGCCAATCGAGGCCAGCATGTCGCCGCGCGTGTCGATCAGCAGGGACGCCGCGTCGGTCGATGCCACCGCGCGCTGGTCCTGGAACGTGGAGGCGCGGGCATACGTGGCGGGGATGGCCAGCTTGCCCTGGCCGTCAACGTAGCCGTAGTGCTGGTCCACGCGCGCCACCGCCAAGCCGTCGCGGCGCTGCCACAGCTCGTCGTAGACCGGGCCGACGTGCTTGCCCTGCTCGTTGACCGCGCGCGCCTGGCCGTTGGCGAGCGCTTTCACCGCGCGGCCTTCGGAGTAAGCGCCGACCCGGCCCGGCACGGCGCTGAGCCTGGGCTTGCCGTCGGTGTCGAAGTAGTCCGTGACCATGCCCTGGTTGGCCACGTGGCGCTGCCGGATCAGCCAGTCCGAGCCAGTCGGCCAGCTCCAGTCGCCGACCGGCAGCGTGGCCACGGTATTGCCCTGCGTGTCGACCAGGCGGTCTTCCTGGCCTTCCTGGTGGCCCAGGCGCAGCGCGCGCGCCGGCGAGCCGTGGAAGACGGAACCGCCCAGGCGCTCGGGCGCGATCTGCCAGCTTCCCGAGCTGTCTACGTAGCCGAGCCGGTCGCTGCGCTGGATGCCCAGCCAGCCGCCCAGCGGCGTGATGTCGGCGTCGGAGATTTCCCGGACCGACGTCGTGTCGCGCGAGATCTGCCACAGGCGCTGGTTGGTCCGGGCCATGTAGCCGCCGGACGCGTCCTGCGCCACCTCCAGATGCGCGGCGAAGGGCGTGAGCACGCGGCCGTCGCGGGACGCCAGCGCGGACGGGCGCAGGTATTCTTCTGTCTGCGAGCCGGCCTGGCGCAGCTGCCACAGGTCGCCGACCTCCGGGCGCGCCTCGCGGTACTCGGGCGGCACGATCCACTTGCCCTGCGTGTCGATGATGCCGGCGCGGTTCTCGCCCAGCGCGGCCTCGGCCCGGCCATCGCGGAACATGCCGATGCGCTGGAACGCCGGCGGCGAGATTTCCTTGCCGGCGATGAAGTCGTACAGGCCCCAGGGATCGCCCTCGGCGGCGGTGTTCAGGAAGCGCACCAGGCCCGGGCCGGCCACTTCGGCCTCGAAGAAATCGGGCAGTTCGTACAGCTTGCCGGCGCGGTCCACGATGCGCGCGGCGCCCTGGGCATAGGCCAGTGCGTAGCCGTGGCGGAACTGGCCGATGTGTTGCTGCGGAGGCAGGTCCATGGGCTTGCCGCGCGCGTCGAGCAAGCGCATGCCGGCCTCGGTGCGGGCGACAAAGCGCATGTCGTTCGCGGCCGGCTTGTCGCCGTCCTCGTCGCCGCCGTACTCGTCTTCGGATTCGTCCAGCGAGGCCACCGATTCCCAGGATGGGTCGGTCACGATGGTGCCGTCGGCCAGCACCAGGCCGGCGCGCGCCTCCTCGCATTGGCAGTGGCCCTGCGTCAGCAGGGCCAGCGGCGCGTCCGGTCCGGCGTGGCGCAAGGCGCGCATGGGCTGCTCGCTCAGCGCGGCCAGCGCGGCGGCGTCCAGCGCCGGCTTGCCATCGGGATTGAACACGGCCAGCAGCTTGCCGTCGGCGTCGTGCAGCCACAGGCGGCCGTGGACTTCGTCGAAGCCATCGATCTGGCCGACGGCGGCGGGCAGGGCGGCGCCGTCGACCCAGCCGCCGCCTGGCGTCAGCAGGCCGAGCGGCCGGCGCGCTTCGCTCAGGAACAGCGCATAGCCTTGCGTCTGGCGCGGCGTGGCCAGATCCTTGCCCAGCGTCACCGCCTCGGTCCTGCCAGGCACCCACAGCTTCGCGGTGTCGCCGCTCATGGACAGCAGCGCCTTGCCTATCGGTTCGATGCGGCGCGATTGGCGTTCGTCGATGTTGCCCAGGCGCTGGCCCTTCGCGTCCAGCAGCTCGTAGCTGCCGCGCCGCAACTCGGCCAGCCAGAAGGCGCCCATCGGCGCCAGGCTGCGATAGCCCTTGCCTGCACCTATGGCCTCGCCCTTGGCGTCCAGCAGCACGACTTCCTCGCGGCCCTGGGCGACGGCCAGCGTCCAGTCGGACTGGACCGTGATTTCCTCGTAGCGCGGTTCGACCACCCATTCCCACTTGTCGTTCAAGAGCCCGTATTCGCCGCGCTCGGTGGCGGCGATCAGCAGGTCCTTGCCGTAGGCGCCGGTAATGCGCCGGCCCGGCTCGTCGTAGCGCCGGGTGCCGTCGGGCGCCTGGTACTCGGGGCGGTAGCGCACGATCAGCCGCGCGGGCAGGCCGTCCGACAACTGCGCGTTGTCCACGGACGCGTCCAGCGCGTCGCCGGTCGGCTTGCCCTGGCGGTCGATGATCTGGCGCTTGCCGTCCAGCGTGACGATCGCCAGCCCGGCCTCGACGAAATCGGAAACTTCGTCGAAGCGCGGCGCGATGGCCATGCGGCCGCGGGCGTCGATATAGCCCCACTTGCCTTGCCACTGCACAGCGGCCAGCCCGTGATGGAAATCGCCGACCTGGTCGAAGATCGGCTTGACCGCGAGGCGGCCCTTGTCGTCCAGGAAGCCCCAGGCGTGTCCGCGCAGGGACGCATTGGCCGGCACGCGCTTGATCGGCAACAGGGCCGAGGGCAGCAGCACGGCGGCGCGGCCTTCGGAGATGGAACGGATGCAACCGCTGACGGCGTCGCTGCCGCCATCGTAGAAGCCGCCGGTCGCCAGCGGGCTGGGCGCGTCGTAGGCGCAGGACGCGTGCCAGTATTGCTGCGCCTGCGCGGCCAGGGGCAGGCCCAGCGCGGCGACGGCGCAGGCCAGGCGGGTGAGGGGAATCAGGCGTAAGGTCATGACTGTCCGGCTTGGGCGGTTTCGGTGGCCGGCGCGTATTGCAGGCCGGCGGCGTCGGGGCAGGAGAGCGGCTTGGCCGGCCAGGTCACGCGCTGCTGCGCGTCCCGGATGACGACGGCGCCGCAGACCAGCGAGAACGAGGCGGCGGCCTGGCCGCGCGGGTCGATGTACATGAGCTGGTCGCCACGCCGCGCCAGGGCGCGGCCCTCGCGGAAATCGTCGGCCCAGGCGAACGCGGGCGCGATGGCGTAGCGGCCGGTGAGGTCGATGTAGCCGTACAGCTTGCCGCTGCGCTGCTCGCGCTGCGCCCGCGCCAGGCCGTCGCGCAGCGGGCCCAGCTTGTTGAAGTACGGGCCCACGACGCGCTTGCCCTCGGCATTGACGAACCCATGGCGGCCGTTGTCGCCTTCGTACACCACCACGCCTTCGCTGGCGGTGGACGCGTCCACGCTATAGGTCTTGTTGAAGCGCGCGATCTCGCGGCCCTGCATGTCCACCATCACGCTGCGCGAGCCGTCGCGGTCCTCGACCACCAGCCGCTGCATCGAGGCCAGCGGCATGGCGTCGCCCAGCCTGGCCTGCACGATGGCGCCGTTCTGGTCCATCAGGCGATAGCCCTGCGGGGTATTGACGCGCGCCAGGCCATCGGGCTGCACGAAGAAGGGATTGAACTCGCCGTTCTCGGCGGCGATCTTCATATTGCCGCGCGCGTCGATGGCGCCCTTGCGGTCGTCGTAGCTGAGCGAGATCCAGTCGCCGAACTGGCGCTGGTTCTCGGGCTTGCCCTGGAACAGGCGGACCGAACCGCCGCGCGTGTCGAACAGCATGGTGCCGCCGTCGGCCAGCAGGCCCATCTGGCGGCCGCCCTCCAGCGCCTGGGGCTTGCCGCGCAGCAGCGGCGAGGCCTTGCCGGAGGGCAGGTGGTGCAGCCGGTAGAAGCTGTCGTAGGCATCGGACTGCCCGGCCGGCTTGGCTTCCTCGGTCAGCATGTAGCCCTGGCCCAGGTAGTCGAGCCGGTACGCGCCTTCGTAGTCGGGCTTGACCCGCCACTTGCCGTCGCGGCCGATCACGCCCCAGCGCTCGCCGGATTGCGCGCGGGCCCAGTCGCCCTCGAACTTCTCGATGGCGGCGAGCGAGGGCTTGAGCGCGGGTGCGTTCTTGCGGATGTCCCACAGGCCCCAGACGCGTTCGTGATCGTCGTCCAGCGCGTAGTACGTGATCAGGCCGCCGTCGAGGTACTCGCCATTGCGGCGGACGGCATCGGGCAGGGCCGTCTTGCGGCCCAGCGCGTCGAGCAGCACGGTCTGGTTGCGGCTGTTGGCGTCAAAGGGCAGGGCCCAGGCATAGCCGCCGTTGAAGGTATCCAGCTCCTGGTACCTGGGCGGCACCGCCCAGCGGCCGGCGGCGTCGATCGCGCCGACCTTGTCGTCGCGCGTGTGCGTCACCAGCGGCAGGCTGGCGTCATAAGTCGCGATGCGGCTCCACGAGGGGTCGATCACGATCTTGCCGTCGGCGGTGAGGATGCCGTTGGGCTGCTCGTAGTCGCTCGGCGATAGCGTCGCCAGCGGCAACAGCGCGGCCTCGCGCGCCGACAGCCGCTTGTCCGGCTGCACCGGCGTCACGCTGTAATCGCGCAGGCGGGCCGCCTGCGTGTGGCTCAGCAGCGGCTGGCCGTCGGCTGCGTAGATCTGGATCAGGGTCTCCGGGCGGTTGGCCGAGCCTATGGCTGCATCGGCCGCTGCCGCGGCTGCGTCGGCCGCCGCTTCCGCGACAGCTGCTTCCGCGACGGCGGCATCCACGGCCTGGCCTGCTTCCTGCGCCGCGTCCACCGCCACGGGCGCGGCATCGGCGGCTTGCGCCTCGACCGGCATGGCGGTCGGCCCTGGCGCGGGCATGTTCGCGGCGGGCTTGGGCATGATGACCATGGGCGGCGGCGGATCCGCGACGGCGGGAGGATCGGGCAGCCGATAGACCGGAGGGGGCGTCGGAGGCGCGGGGTCCGGCTCGGGCGCGGGGCGGGCCGCCGACGCGGCGCAGGCCCGCCCGGCTCGGCATTCCTGTCGTTGCGCTTGCGCGCCGTGCGCGGGGACGGCGGCTCGGCGAGCGAGGTGTTGGCGGCGGCCTGCGAGGCGTCGATGGCGGCGTGGGTGGCGTCAACCGCCTCGTCCGTCGCCCCTTCGGTCGCCGCATCGGTGGCGCCGTCCGAGGTCCGGGCATAGACCCAGGCGCGACCATTCTGGATGTCCACGCGGCCTTGCGGCAGGGACAGGATGCTGAGCCGGCCGACGGGATCGACCAGCAGGATCGCTTCGTCGTCGCGCAGCACCGTCCAGCCTTCGCGCTTTTCCGGCCAGGCATAGTCCTGCCTGAAGCTGCGCATCGGCCGGAGGTCGGCGTCCAGCAGTATCGCCGGAGCGTTGTGTTCCCGCTTGACCAGCCATGCGCCCGGCGCAAGCAGCGCGACGCGATCGCCATAGCGTTGCTTCGACAGCGGTCGGCCCTGCGGGTCCACGAACTGCCAGCGCCCGTCGCGGCGCACGGCGATGACGTTGCCGTCGCGCAGCGGCGCCTCTTCGGAGCGCAGCGTTTCCGGCGGCACGGCCCAGCGGCCATTGGCGCTCAGCAGTCCCCACCAGCCGTTGTAGCGCGAGGCGCGCCGTTGCGCGGGGATCTGGCCCTGCGTCGGCTCGCCCAGCGCCATGACGTCGTCCGGCAGCGTCAGCGCGCGGCCCGTGGCGACGTTGAACAGGCGCGGCGGCTGCGGCACCTCGATCTCGGCCAGCGTCTGTCCGGGCCGGAAGCCCCAGCTGCGCGCGCCCAGCGGCAGCGTCTTGACTGTCTGGCCCTGGCGGTCGATGAGCACGTCGCGCTCGTCGATCCGGACCAGCGCCGTGCCTTGCGCGTTGAAGCCGGTTGCTTCCGCGTAGGCCGGGCGGATGGCCCAGGCGCCCTTGGCGTCGATATAGCCCCACAGGTCGTCCTGGCGCACCGCGGCCAGCCCGTTCTGGAACGGCGTGGCCTCCTGGAACGCGGGCGCGATGGCCATGCGGCCTTGCTTGTCGATATAGCCCCAGCGGCCGGCCTCATCTTCCTCGCTGCCGGTCATGACGGCGGCCAGTCCTTCGTGGAAGGGCTGCGCGCAGGGCGTGTAGGGATTGATCTCGTAGGTGCCGCGCTGGCATTCGCGCTGCCAGTCGGACATGGCGTGGGCGGGGCCGGCACCCAGGGCGGCCAGCGCGGCGGCCAGCGCCAGCGGACGGAAGAACGGCGCGCGCGTCATGCCGCCTCGCGCGCGGGGAAGGGTGCGCGCGTGCGCGCCGTCTGGATGTTGCCTGGCCGGACCTGCCGCATGGTATGTCTGCCGGAATAGTTGGGAAGGGGGCACTGTAACCAAGCATGGCCGGCATCGCTGCGATAAATGTAACTATAGAAAACGATCCGTTAACAAGACGCCGGCATGGGCGCCGCGCGTCGCGGCGAGTCGCCCGCGTCAGCCCGCTCTGCGCAGTTCGCCTCGGGTGCGCGGCACGGCGCGCCGGCCGTCATCGCCTGGCATGCGCCGCGCGCATGCGGAACGTGAAAAATAATCGGTTGAGCACGCGCCCGCGCGAGGCTGTAATGCCATCATGCCCGCCAGCATGGGGGCCGACGCCACACGCCGGAGTCCGCCATGCCCCTTGCCGCCTCTTCCTCGCCGCCGCGCGTCACGCCCGCCCTGCTGTGGGCCATGGTGCTGGCCGGCGGCGTCATCATGGGCCTGGCCCTGGGCGTGCGCCATGTGCAGGGGCTGTTCCTGCTGCCGGTCAGCATGGACCGGGGCTGGTCGCGCGAGACCTTCGCCATGGCCATGGCGCTGCAGAACCTGACCTGGGGCGTCGCCCAGCCTTTCACCGGCATGATCGCCGACCGCCATGGTTCGGCCAAGGTCATCGCCGCCGGGCTGGTTTTCTATGTGCTGGGCCTGGTCGGCATGACGCTCGCGGCCACGCCGGCGATGTTCGTGCTGTCGGCGGGGATCTGCGTCGGCATTGCCCTGTCCGGCACCGCCTTCGCCGTCATCTACGGCGCGCTGAGCCGGCTGGTCGCGCCCGAGCGGCGCAGCTGGGCATTGGCCGTGGCCGGCGCGGTCGGCGGACTGGGGCAGTTCACGCTGGTGCCGGCGGCGCAGTGGCTGATCAGCGGCGCGGGCTGGACGCGGGCGTTGTCGCTGTTCGCCGTGGCGCTGGCGGTGGCCCTGCCGCTGGCGCTGATCCTGCGGGAAGCGCGGCGCCCCGCGTCCGGCGTCGGCCCGTCGGAGCGCGACCAGCCGTTGGGGCAGGCGATCCGCGAAGCCTTCGCGCAGCGCGGCTTCTGGCTGCTGAACCTGGGTTTCCTGGCCTGCGGCTTCCAGCTGGCCTTCATCGGCACGCACTTGCCCGCCTATCTGGCCGACCGTGGCCTGCGCGCGGCCGATGGCGTGGCGGCGCTGGCCATCATCGCGCTGGCCAATATCGCCGGCACCTATGTCTGCGGCATCCTGGGCGCGCGGTATCGCCGCAAGCACCTGTTGGCCTACATCTACCTGATCCGCGCCGGCGCGATGGCGCTGTTCTTCCTGCTGCCGCTGTCGGTGTGGTCGGTCTACGCCTTCTCGGCCGTCATGGGCTTCATCTGGCTGGGCACGGTGCCGCTGACCAATGGCCTGATCTCGCAGGTGTTCGGCGTGCGCTACATCGCCACGCTGTTCGGCTTCGTGTTCTTCGGCCACCAGCTGGGCTCGTTCCTGGGCGTGTGGCTGGGCGGGCTGGTGTACGAGGCCACGCACTCCTACGACCTGATCTGGCTGGGCGCGATCGCGCTGGGGCTGCTGGCAGCCATGCTGCATTGGCCCATCGACGACCGCGAACTGCCGCGCCCGCGCATGGCGCCGGCACGGGCCTGAAGGCCGGCCCCGGCGCCCGCGCGCGGGAACGGCGCCGGGGCGCTACAGCGGCCGATGCTGCGTGCCCGCGCCCATCGTGATGTGCAGCATGCGACAGGGGGCGGCCGCCTTGGCCGTGTGCCAGACGCCCCTGGGCACGACATAGGCCTGGTCGGCGCGCAGGATCACGGACTGGATGCCGGTGGGCCATTCCAGCTGCAACTCGGTTTCACCGGCGATCACGCGCAGCAGCTCGTCGGCCTCGGGGTGCATTTCCCACTGTTTCCAGTCCGAGGCGAATTCATATTCCGACACCAGCCAGCCTCGGCCGTAGGCGTCGAGCTGGTCCGGCGACTGCGACCAGAAGGCATTGCCGCCCTGTGTCGTGATGGAGGCGCCGTCGGGGTTGAGCAGCACGTAGTGCTTCGTGAGATCGGTGGCCATGGCATGCGCTCCTGCGCGGGGTGAGGTTGCGGCCATGGTACGGCCATTCCATGTCAGCGGAAAAGCGGTTGGAGCGGCGACAGGGAGGCCCGTCTTCAATGGCCGGCGGCGGCCTGCCTGATCCAGTCGGCGATGTCGCGCACGGCAGGCTGCACGTAGGCTTCGCGGCCCAGCAGCATGAAGCGCAGCTTTTTCCAGAGCGTCCAGTCGCTGGCGATCTGGTCGTTGAATTGCGGCGCGCGCAGCAGCACGTGGCCGGCGTCGGGCACCAGCATGACGCGCTTGTCCGGTGCGTCGGCGAACAGCAGGCGATAGCGCGCGGCGTTCACGGCTGCATCGACGTTCGGGTCCATCTCGCCCCACACGGCCAGCACCGGGCCGCGCATTTTCGGGATCCAGCCGGACGCATCCGACAGATAGTTGCGTTGCACGTAGCGGGCGCGCGCCGGAGTCATGTCGGGCCGCGCCGCCAGCACATCCGCCAGCGGACGTGGTTCGCCGAACAGCGCGTCGTTGCTGGTCCGTTCGGCCGCCAGGCGGCGTTCGATCTCGTCGGCCGCCACGCCCTGGGCCTGCAGCCGCTTGCGCGTGTAGTAGGCGCCCTGGTCACGCCAGTTCACCGCGCCGCCGATGATGACGGTGAAGGCGGGTTGCGCGCGGCTGGCGACGATGGGCAGCACCCAGCCCGCTTGCGAGTAGCCCAGGAAGCCGACCTTGGCGGCATCCACGCCGGGTTCGGAGCGCACGCGCAGGTAGGCGGCCATGGCCTCGGCGGCGCGGTCCTGCATGGATTGGTCCAGCCAGTTGCCGGCGCTGCGGCCCACGCCGGGCTTGTCCCAGGTGAACACGCCGATGCCCTGGTCCAGCAGTTGGTTGATGAAGGGCAGGTAGCCGTCGTCCGCGTAGCGGTCCTGCGGGCCGTCGCCGTGCACGAACAGGGCCACCGGCGGCGCGGCCACGTCGCGCGGCAGGATCAGCGTGCCGGACAGACGGTCCGACCCTGCATGGAAAGTGAGCGTGCGCGTCGTCGCCGATTCCAGCGAGAAGTCGCGCAGGCCGCTGAAGCACAGCAGCGCGGCGATCGCGGCGCTCAGGGCGAGTACGGCGGCGATGACGATCCGCGCGCGCCGGCGCAGCGGAAACAAGGTCGACGGAAAGGTGGGCAAGACGGGCCTGTCGTGGTCGGTATGCGCGGTTTTATTATTAGATTGCTTAGTCTAATTATTATTCATGGCGCCCGGGGACCTGTCAAATCGCGCACCGGCGGGCGCGGCGCGGATACCGGGGGCGATGCGCCATGGTGGTCGCTGCAGGGTTACAGTAGGGGCCTCGCGGACGGGCCTTCCCCGCGCCGCCATCATGAACAGCCATGGCCGCCGCGTCGCCTGACGCGGCGATGCCGTGGCGCACGGGGGAACAGCATGAATCGCGGATTCGAAGGCGTCAGGCCGGCGTCCGAATCATCCATCGAGATCAGTTTCGAGTTCGAAGGCCGGCGCTGCGTCGAGCGCATCCGCGCCAAGCCCACCGCCGCCAACCTGAAGCGCGCCGCCGAGCGCAGGAGCGCCATCCAGGCAGCCATCGCGCGCGGCGATTTCGATTACGACACCGAATTTCCCAAGCGCGGCGCTGCCGGCAAGCCCACTCAAGATCCAGCATGACCAGCGATACCTCCATACCCCTGCAGGACCTGACGCCCGACACTTTCCGCGCCTATGGCTGGATGCTGGGCAAGCCCATGCCGGACGGCAACGGCGTGCCGCTATTCACGAATGCCGCCACGGATTTCTGGCAGGAACATGTGTTCAACACGGGCGGCGGCGGCGATGCCGAACTCTTGTGGGTCAACTATCGCAGCCGCGACGCCGACATCGCCAGCCTGGAAAAGCATCTGCTGACCCAGCAGGCCATCGTGCCGCTGACTGGCACGGTGGTGCAGGTGGTGGCGCAGAGCGCGCAGGACGGCAGCCCGGACCTGGCCACGCTGGCGGCCTTTCGCGTGCCGCAGGGGCAGGGCGTCTGCATGCGCGCCGGCTGCTGGCACGCGACGCGCGTGGCCGGCGATGAAGTGGCCTGTCTGATGCTCACGCGTCGCTCGACCACGCTGGACCTGATCCAGCACCTGAGCACGGACGCATCGATCACGGAAAGCGCCATCGCGGCGATTCCGGCGCATCGCCTGGCCGGCCTGGAACGCCTGGACTGAGCCGCGCCCGGCGAGGCGGCGGCCCTAGAAGTCGTCGCTGCGCCAGACCTTCAGCACGCGGCCGAAGATCTGCAGGTCCATGCCTTCGGTAATGTCCCAGGCGTCGTACTTGGGGTTTTCCGATTTCGCGCGGATCAGCAGGCCGCGCGCGCTGGGTATGCGCTGCAGGCGCTTGATGAACCCCTCGTTGCCGACGCGGAAGAAGAACACGCCGTCGATGTCGGCCTTTTCCACGCCCAGGTCCACCAGCAGCGGATCGCCCGGATTGAACATGGGGCGCATGCTGTCGCCGAAACCCGTCACCACGCAGAGCTTGTTGGCCGCCGTGTAGTGGCGCACGTTCCTGTGCAGCCATTCCTGGCTGACGCGCAGACTCTGGATCACGCCCGGCTGGTCGCGCAGTTCCACGCCCGCGCCCATGGCGCCGCCGGTGTCGAAGCGCGGGATGCGCAGGTCATCGTCATCCGTGGACGGCTGATGCGGCGAGTCCAGCACCAGCGAGCCGGACCCCGAACCGGCGTCGGCCGATTCGTCCAGCAATTGCTCCAGCGTCAGGCCCAGCCCGGCGGCCAGCCGTGATGCGTACTTCGAGCGTTCGCTGTCGCGGCCTTCGAGCGCGGCGATGGTGCCGACGCCCACGCCGGTGCGGGCTTCGAGTTGTTCGAGGGTGAGGCCGAGCGCGCTGCGGTAGCGCCTGATTTGTTTTCCGAGTGCCATGGGGTGGGACGCTAACAGTTGTGGAAAATTGTGCAACAACAAGTGTTGAAATCAAGATTATACATTTGTAGAATTGCCATATGAACCACACGAAATATGTACGTCTTTCAGATGGAAGCATCGGTAGCGTATTGCTACTGAAACCCGGCTGTCCGCCGCTGGGCGCGTTGGCGCGTGCCCGTGCCGGCGCGGCGCCGGCAAGACTGGCGGCGGAGCCGGGCAAGGCAATGGATCACATGGACAAGGAGCGGCAGATGGAACAGGCAAGGCAGGCGGTATTACGGGTGTCGCAGGGCTGGGTCGCGCCGGCGCGGCGCGAGGCGGCGGTCACGCCCAAGGCGGCGGCGCCGCGCGCGGTCATCAGGCTGGCGCCGCGCACGGCGCCCACGGAAGCCGATCAGGCCGAAGCCCTGATCATGGACTGGTATCACTGGACCCGCGGCTATCGCCCCAAGCTGGGCGTGGGCCGCATCGCCGCCTTCGCGCGCGGCATGGTGCCGGACGATGCCTATGTCGACAGCGAAGACGTGGATGCGCGTTTGAACGCCGCGCGTTGCCAGCAGGTGGACTTGTGCATCGACGAGCTGCCCTGGCAGCAGCGCGCCGCCATCGGCGTGCATGCCGGCAACAAGGCCGCCGGCGCGGCCGTGTTCCGCAATCCGCGCCTGTCGCCGCAAGCGCAGCATGCCGCCTACCTGGACGCGCGCGCCGCCTTGTTGCCGGCGCTGCGCCGGCGCGCGCTGCTGGCCGCTGGCCAGGTGCGACACGCCGATCGCCAAAGCGCTTGTGAGGGTCGGGCGGCCGCTGCATAATGATTTCCGTCGGGGCAAGTTGCGCCCGGCCAAAACAGAACCCGCGGAACTGCACCGACTAGCAGGCCGCGGGTTTTTTGTTGCCGGCCGATCGCGGCATTCCGACAGGTTTTCGAAGAGGCTCCCGGGCGCATGCCCAGGAGCCTCTTTTTCTTCGCAGGACCATTCCGTCCGCGGCGCACGCGACTTGCGTGACGCAAGCGCATCGCCATGCGCGCGGCCCGGTGGTCCTTCTTTCATGGATGCGCGGCAGGGGCCGCAATTCCGTTTCGCCCGCCATTTCCGGCGGGTTTTTTTTGGAGTCAGCAATGGCTGGTACTACCGTTTCGCAATTCGTTCAGACCCAGGGCACGCAGCTGGAAGTGTCCACCACGAGCACCAACGACCTGGCCGCCACCGGCCTGACCTACGCCGACCTGGCCATCACCATCAAGGACCCGAACTTCCAGGGCGGCCAGACCACCGAGATCGACGTCACCGTGCTCAAGTCCGCCGCCAAGGAATACGCGCTGGGCCTGGACGACAGCGGCACCTTCAGCATGGCCGGCAACTGGAAGGCCGGCGACGCCGCCCAGAAGGTGCTGGTCGCGGCCCGCAGCGACAAGAAGAGCCGCGCCTTCCGCGTGACCTTCGCCGATGGCTCGAAGTTCGAGTTCCTGGGCCTGGTCACGCAATACCAGTGGCAAGGCCAGCTGGACAACGTCGTGTCCGCCACGTTCAACGTGCGCGTCACCGGCGCCGTCAAGATGACCGACGCCCCGGCCAACGGAGGCTGAGCGCCATGACGGACACGTCCATCAAGGCCCGCGCCAAGGCGCCAGCCAGCCTGCGCGACCGGGTCACCGATCCGCTGGCGGGCTTTCGCTCGGAAGCGCTGAACGTTCCCGAGTGGGACGGCGCCAGCGTCATCGTGCGCGCGCCCAGTCCCAGCGATCACCTGTTCCACATCCGCGCCATCTGGGCCGCCGCGGGCGTCACGCCCGGCGAGGCCGATGACAGCGTGCGCGCCAAGCTGGACGCGCCGGGTGTGGACTACACCCGCGCCTCGGCCAGCCTGCTGGTGCGCACGCTGTACGAGCAGACCGAAGCCGGCCCGCGCCGCGTCTTCGGCGACGCCGACGTGGACGCCGTGGCCGCGGCTTTCGGCCCGGCGCACCTGATGCTGGCGGCCAAGGCGATCGAGCTGGGCAACCTCGGGGAGGGAGCCGACGCGCACGCAAAAAAGCCTTCCAGGAAACGCCAGACCTCCGTTTCCTGATGATCCTGGCCCTTCGGCTGGGCCGCACCCTGGGCGAGTTGATGGATGCCATCGACACCCATGAGCTGTCCCTGTGGCGGGAGTTCAACCGCCAGTCGCCGCTGGGCGACGAGCGCGCCGACCTGCTGGCCGCCAGCCTTGCCGCCGTGGTGGCGCAGGCGGCGGGCGCCAAGGTCCGCGTCACGGACATGCTGGTGCGCTGGGACGCCGACGATGCGCAGCCGTCCGCCGAGGCGGGTGCCGACGCATTGAAGGCGTTCCTGCTGTCGAAGGTCAACAAGGGGTCTTGATGACGTGTCCGGCCCGCCGCGTGCGGGCCGGGGGCGGCACGATGATGTGTGGAAAATCATGACGAACAACTCAAGCAGCGTCGCCGAGCAACAGGCCTTGGACAATGCTGTGAAGCAGACGACCGCCAGCCTGAAGGCGCAGACGCTCGAAATGCAGAAGGCCGCGCTGGCCATGCGCGACTACAACAAGGCGGCGGGTCTGGCGGGCACGACGGGCAAGGCGGAAGCCGTCTCGCTGAAAGCCTCCAACGCCGAACGCGGCAAGTCCGTGCAATTGCTGGGCAAGGAAACGCAGGCGCGGCAGTCGTCGCTGGCGGATCAGGCCATTGCCGACATGGACCGCGCCCTGGCGCTGTCGGGCAAGACCTCCGCGGCGGACAAGATGCAGTACGAAATCTCGCGCGGCAAGTTCGCGGGTGAGGATGGCGATAGCAAAGAAGAACTGATGTACCTGGCCAGGCAACAGGACTGGCGCGACGAGCAAAGCGCCCGCCGGGCCTACATCAACAGTGTCACGGAAAAGAATCCAGAGCGCGACGAGGATAACGCCAGGAAACTCGACTGGGCCAGGGAAGAGTACGCCAAGGGCAACCTTACCGACACGCAGATCTACAAACAGGAACGCGAACTCGGTCCGAAGAAAACCGACCTGATGTCCAAGGTGGTTGACGGCCTGACCGACTCGGCGCGCGAGGGCGCGGGCAAGATCCAGGACATCCTGGGCACCCGCATGTATGACTTCGTTTCCGACAAGTTCGACAAGATGGGGCTGTCGTTCTTGAACTCGGTGGCGAAGATGGTCACGTCGGCCGCGTCGGCCAAGCTCATGGACCTGATGTTCGGCGACTTCGCCAAGGGTGGCCCGTTGGGCGGCATATTTGGCGATGTCGGCGGATTCCTGGGGGAAATCGGCAGCTCCGTGATGGGCTTCTTCGGGTTCTCTTCCAAGAGCGCCAAGGGCAACGTCTTCACCAACGGCATCGTCAACCGCGCCGTCGCCTTCCCCATGGGCCTGATGGGCGAGGCCGGTCCCGAAGCCATCATGCCGCTGCAACGCGGCGCCGACGGCTCGCTGGGCATCCGCGCCTCTTTCGCCGGACTGCCACAAGACAGTGGCGCCGGCACCGGCGCGGGCGGCGTGGCCGTGAACGTCTACGTACAGGACGGCAACGTCAGCGCCAGTTCCGATTCCGGCGAACCGGGCTGGAAGCAGTTCGGCCAGCAGATCGGCGAGTACGTCACGCAGCTGGTGGACCGGCGCATGTCGCAATCCTACCGCCAGGGCGGCCTCGCCTGGCAGGCCAGCAACAACCGTTTGGGAGCCTGAGCATGGCATTCGAAGTCTTCAACTGGTCGCCCCGGCCCAACCCCGTCGGCGCCTTCAAGGACCGCACGCTGCGCGTGCAGTTCGGCGACGGCTACGAGCAGGAAGCCGCCGACGGCATCCATACCGTCACGCAGTCCTGGCCGTTGCAATTCGTGGGCAACGAAGTCTACGTGCGTCCCATCCTGGATTTCGTGCGCCGGCATGCCGGCGGCAAGTCCTTCCTGTGGACGCCGCCGCTGGGCGAGGAGGGCCGCTACAAGGCGCGCTCGCTGTCGGTGCAGCCCATGGGCGCGGACATGTACACCATCGCGGTCACGTTCGAAGAGTCCGTGGTCCCCTGAAGCGCGCGCCGGCGGACCCGGCCGGGCGCGCAATTTCCGCGACGCGGATGGAGTTTGAGCAAATGGGCATCAACGCAGACATACAAAAACTTGAGCCGGGCGCGCTGGTCGAGCTGTTCGAGCTGGACGCCAGCGGCATCGGCGGCGAGGTCCTGCGGTTCCACGGCTATATGCAGGTCGGACCGATCTTCTGGCAGGGCCAGCGCTACGAGCCCTGGGCCATCCAGGCCGAGGGCTTCGAGCAGGTGGGCGAAGGGCAGCAGCCCTCGCCCCC